>JBGTLX010000052.1:0-2967 GCA_041743855.1 Rhizobiaceae bacterium
TCTTGGGAGGACGCTCGGCGTACCGCTGTTCCAAGAGCAGGCGATGAAGATTGCCATCGACATCGGCGGCTTCTCGCCAAGCGACGCTGACAAGTTGCGCCGAGCCATGGCGACCTTCCGGCGCAATGGAAAGCTCGAAATCTATCGCGATCAAATGATCGAGGGGATGGTAGCGAAAAACTATCCCAAGGAGTTTGCAGCACGTTGTTTCCGGCAAATCGAAGGGTTTGGCGAATACGGCTTTCCCGAGAGTCACGCCGCTTCCTTCGCGCTGCTGGTCTATGCGTCCTGCTGGTTCAAGACTTTCTATCCGGACGTTTTTTGCGCGGCGCTCCTGAATTCCCAGCCGATGGGATTTTATGCGCCGGCGCAGCTTGTTCGGGATGCGCAGGACCATGGCGTCGAAATTAATGCTGTCGATGTCAACCATTCCGACTGGGACTGCATGCTGAAGAAATCGTCATTCGATCAACACCGGATCGCTGCAAAACACGCCGACATGCGCAATGTCATCAAGACAGAATATGCCGTCCGGCTCGGTTTTCGCCAGATCAAGGGCCTGTCTAAAGACCGCATGGAAGTTTTGGTCACCCGGCGTGGCGGTGGTTATGATTCCGTCCGCGATGTCTGGCTGCGATCCGGCCTCGATGTGGACGAAATCGAAAAATTGGCGCAGGCCGATGCCTTCCACTCCATCGGGCTCGACCGCCGCGAGGCTTTATGGGCAGTGCGGGCCCTCGACGGCAAAAGTGCCGCCGAAAAACTGCCGCTGTTCGATCGTCCGGACATCCGGTTGCGCGACAACGAGCCGAAGACGAAACTGCCGATAATGCCGCTTGGCGAGCATGTCATCCACGATTACAGGTCTCTCGGGCTTTCGCTCAAGGCCCATCCCGTCTCCTTTCTGCGTCAACGTCTCGATCAGTTCGGCGTCACACCGAATGCGCAACTGACCTCCGTTCGGGACGGCAGCTACGTTTCGGTCGCGGGACTGGTGCTCGTGCGGCAGCGTCCCGGCAAGGGCAATGCGATTTTCCTGACGCTGGAAGACGAAAAGGCCGTCGCCAACGTCATCGTCTGGCGAAGAAATTTCGAAAAATTCCGACCGGTCATCATGGGTTCGAAATTCGTCCGCGTTACCGGCAAGCTACAGTCGGAATCGGATGTCGTGCACATCGTTGCCGAGAAGATAGAAGATCTGACGCCTTGGCTTTCGATCCTGCTGGAGGAATCAGCCTCGACTGGCGACGGGGTGCCTGCCGGCGAAGACCGGCCAGACACGCAACAGAGCCGCCTCGGTCCGTTCCTCAGGAAGAATGCAACGAAAAATATCGAGATGCTGACGCAAAAAGCAGGCGGCGTCATGCCGAAAGGCCGAAACTTTCAATGATTGCCTACCATTGAGAATGATTCGATTACCGACATCGAACCAATCAGTAATCCGAGAGCTTGATGCCCGGTTCGTAATCCACGCCGTCGACATCCTTCACCACCGCTTGGCCGCAGCGCATGGTTTCGTCTCGGCGTCGAAACCATAGGTCAGTGAGCCGAACAGACGCCAGCCCTTGTTCAGCGCCGCCGTCACCTTGTGGCAGAAACTGGAATCGTCGGGAGATGTCAGAAAACGATAGAGTTTCATGATTGACCCCGTGAAGGTTGCCTTGCCTTCACCAACAGCCGCTCTGCCTGGGCAAGATGCAACCGCTCGACCATGCGGCCCTCAAGCGAAATGACGCCCTTTTCGGCGTTCTCCGGCAGGGCGAACGCCGCGACGGTCTTTTCGGCCGCGGCGATTTTTTCCCCGGACGGTGAAAACGCCCGGTTCGCCGCTTCGATCTGCGCCGGGTGGATCAGTGTCTTGCCGTCGAAACCCATCGCCGCAGCCTCGGCGCACTCGCGAGCAAAGCCATCCAGGTCGGAAAAATCATTGCTGACCCCATCGAGCATGTCGAGGTCGCCGGCCCGCGCGGCAAGCACCATCTGCATCAGCCAAGGGGTAAGATAGCGCCGATCGGGCGTGGCCATGATGCCGGTCTCGGCGACGAGCTCGTTTGTTCCGGCGACGAAACAATCCAGCCGGGCGGCTTTGTCGCGGCCGAACTCGGCCAGGGCGCCGATGTTGAGAACGGCCTTCGCGGTCTCGATCATGATCCACAGCCGAAGCTCTTCTGGCGCGTCGGTCTCGTCGAGCGCGTCGTCGATATCGTGGATGTCGCGCGGCGTGTTGACCTTGGGCAGCAGGATGGCGTCGGGTCTGCAAGCACGGGCTGCGAGCAGATCTTCTGTGCCCCACTCGCTTGCCAGTGGATTGATGCGGATGACGCATTCCGGCCCGCCTTGCGGCCGGGCCGCAAAATAAGAGCGAAGGTTTCCCCGCGTGGTGGCCTTGGCATCAGGCGCGACCGCGTCTTCCAGATCGAAAATAACAGCGTCGCAGGCAAGCGAGGCGAGCTTGGCGACAGCTTTTTGGTTCGACGCCGGAACGAACAGCACCGAGCGGCGGAGCCCGGGGACGGTTTCAACCATGCGGTCTTCTTGCCCCGCCAGGTCAAAGCATGCAAGGCCTTGCGGGTTCACGCCGAAACTGGTTCCTTCGGCGCGATCCGACAGAACCGGAAACAATCCATGGCGCGCTACGACGTGGTCATCATCGGCGGCGCGATCGTCGGCAGTGCGACAGCTTATTATCTGCGCGAGGAGGGCTTTTCGGGCTCCATAGCGCTGATCGAGCGCGACCCAAAATTCACGCATTCGGCGACGACGCTCTCCTGCGCCTCGATCCGACAGCAATTTTCCGTGCCGGAAAACATCCGTCTGTCGCAGTTCACGCTGAAACTTTTCCGGCGGTTGGAAGACGAATTCGGCGACGGGGCCGATATCGCCTTTCGCGAAAACGGCTACCTCATCCTGGCCAGTGAGACCGGTGCGCCCATCCTTGCGGCCAACCACGAAATCCAGCTTGCCGAG
>JBGTLX010000053.1:0-5352 GCA_041743855.1 Rhizobiaceae bacterium
GCAGGCCGGCAAGGGCGCAAGACCCAGGGCCGAGACCACAGAAGTTTTCTCCGGCGGCATGCTCGGAGCCGGTCCGGGCGCGGGCGCGGACAAGACGGTCAAGGCCTTCGTCGACTTTCAGAACGACGTGACCGCCAAGGACATAAGGCTCGCCGTGCGCGAGGGCATGCGCTCGATCGAGCATGTCAAGCGCTTCACCACCAACGGCATGGCCACCGACCAGGGCAAGACCTCCAACATGCACGGGCTGGCGATTGCCGCCGAGACGCTGGGCAAGGACATCCCTGAAGTCGGGCTGACGACGTTCCGCGCGCCCTACACGCCGGTGACTTTTGGGGCGATCGTCAACCATGGGCGCGGGCCGCTTTTCGACCCGACCCGAAGAACGGCGACCCACGCCTGGGCGGAAAAACACGGCGCGGTGTTCGAGGATGTCGGCCAGTGGAAGCGCGCCTGGTATTTTCCGCAGGCCGGTGAGGACATGCACGCCGCCGTCAACCGCGAATGCGTGACGGTGCGCCGGTCAGCCGGCCTGTTCGACGCCTCGACGTTGGGCAAGATCGAGGTGGTCGGGCCGGACGCGGCCAAATTCATGGAGCTGCTCTACACCAACCCGTGGGAGAAGCTTGAGCCCGGCCGCTGCCGCTACGGCATCATGCTGCGCGAGGACGGCTTTATCTACGACGACGGCGTGGTGGGGCGGCTTGCCCCCGACCGTTTTCATGTGACGACGACGACGGGGGGCGCGGCCCGCGTCATGCACCACATGGAGGACTACCTCCAGACGGAGTTCCCGCATCTCAACGTCTGGCTGACCTCGATCTCGGAGCAATGGGCGGTCATCGCCGTGCAGGGGCCGGAATCGCGAAAGATTATCGAGCCGCTGGTCGAGGGCATCGACATGTCCGACGAAAAGCTGCCGCATATGTCGGTGCGCGAGGGGAAAATATGCGGCGTGCCGACGCGGCTGTTTCGCATGTCGTTCACCGGCGACCGCGGTTTCGAGGTCAATGTGCCGGCAGACTACGGCCAGGCGGTTTGGGACGCGCTCTGGGCCGAGGGCAAGAAGCACGGCGCATGCGCCTACGGCACCGAGGCGATGCACGTTCTGCGAGCCGAAAAGGGCTACATCATCGTCGGCCAGGACACCGACGGCACTGTAACGCCGAACGATTCCGGGCTGGACTGGGCGGTCGGCAAGAAGAAGACGGATTTCGTCGGCATTCGCGGCATGGCGCGCCCCGATCTGGTTGCGCCGGGCAGAAAACAGCTGGTCGGGTTGAAGACGAAGGACCCCAAAATCGTGCTGGAGGAAGGCGCGCAGATCGTCGCCGACCCGAAGCAAAAAATTCCGATGACAATGATTGGCCATGTCACCTCGAGCTATTGGTCCGAAAACTGCGGCTCGTCGATCGCCATGGCGCTGCTGATCGACGGTCGCGCGCGCATGGGCGAAAAACTGTTCGTGCCGATGCCCGACGCGACGATCGAGGTGGAGGTCTGTTCGCCGGTGTTCTTCGACGAGAAGGGAGGCCGTCTCAATGGCTAAGGCTGCCGCCAAGACATCCGCCGCCCGGATGCCGGCGCTTGACGGACGCGAGTTTTCGGCCAAAGCCGTCAAGCTCGCCGTTCTGCCACCCGCGCATCGCATCGCCCTGCGCGCACCGGCGGCGTCTGTCGCCGCACTGTCGAAGGCGCTTGGCGTGACGCTGCCGGTCAAGCCGAAAAGCTCGGCCTCGAAAGGCAGCCGCGCCGCGCTTTGGCTCGGCCCGGACGAATGGCTGGTCCTCGACGACGGCGCGAAAGGGCCGGCTGAGGATTGCGCCAGGATCACGGCGCTGCATTCGGCGGTCGGGATCTCGCATCGCAATGTCGGCATTTCGATCGCCGGACCGGGCGCGGCCAACACGATCAACGCCGGCTGCCCGCAAGATCTGTCGCTGGCAATATTTCCGGTAGGGGCCTGTTCGCGCACGATCCTCGGCAAGATCGAGATCGTGCTCTGGCGCACCGCCGAGGATGCGTTCCGGGTCGAGTGCTGGCGCTCGTTTTCCGACTACGCGTTCGGGTTCCTGACCGAGGCGGCAAGAGACGCAGCGGCGTGAGGCGCGCCGATATCCTGTAGTCGTTTTGCTCGAACTACCCCCTCTCCGCCTCGCTTTGCTCGGCACCTCTCCCCCACTTTCGTGAGGGAGAGGATAGGCGTCCTGCTTGGCACTTATCCTCTTCCCTTTTGAGGGGGAGAGGTGTCGCCGAAGGCGACGGAGAGGGGGTGCGCGCTTGCCGTGGCAAGCCGGCGGGGCGTTTGGCTATCAAGCCGCCTGAACGTCAATCATCATTGGCGGCGTTCAGCTGCTCCGGCCTCACGCCGGTTTCCTCGGGCTGCTGCGCGTCGAGCGACCTCGCCAGGATCAGCCGGCGTGATTTCAACAGCGGACCTGTTGCCTCCCGAAGCCCAGGCATGCGCGGGTTCGCCTCATGCGCGGTGACCGCCGCCTCGTCGGCATAGAGTTCGTTGACCATTACCCTGTTCGGAACAGGGTTCCCGTCGCGCTCGACCGGCTTGATCACCTCGAAGCGCAGGCAGCCGGGCTCCTCCTGCAGGGTCCTGCGGGCGTGCTCGCGGATCAGCGCGGTGAAAGCCTCCTCGCTTCCGTCAAGCGTTTCGAATTCCACGATGATCGTCAGCTGGGTCAAGCGCGGGCCTCCCGTTGGCCGATCAATGGTCCATCGCCTTGACGATTTCCTCGGTCATCTTCTTGGCGTCGCCCAAAAGCATCATGGTGCCGTCCTTGTAGAACAGCGTATTGTCGATGCCGGCATAGCCCGAACCGAGCGAGCGCTTGACGAACAGGCAGGTGCGCGCCTTGTCGACATCTAGGATCGGCATGCCGTAGATGGGCGACGACTTGTCGTCCCGCGCCGAAGGGTTGGTGACGTCGTTGGCGCCGATGACATAGGCGACGTCGGCTTGGGCGAACTCCGAATTGATGTCTTCCAACTCGAAAACCTCGTCGTAGGGCACGTTGGCTTCGGCGAGCAGCACGTTCATGTGGCCGGGCATGCGGCCGGCGACCGGATGGATGGCATATTTGACCTCGACGCCGTTGGCCTTGAGCTTGTCGGCCAGTTCGCGCAGCGCGTGCTGGGCCTGCGCGACCGCCATGCCGTAGCCAGGCACGATAATGACCTTTTGTGCGTTCGACATCAGATAGGCCGCATCGTCGGCCGAGCCCTGCTTCACGTTGCGCTCGACGCCGTCATCGGCGACTGCCGCCGTCTCGCCGCCGAAGCCGCCGAGGATGACCGAGATGAAGGAGCGGTTCATGCCCTTGCACATGATGTAGGACAGGATCGCGCCGGACGAGCCGACCAGCGCGCCGGTGATGATCAGCGCCAGATTGCCGAGTGTAAAGCCGAGTGCGGCGGCCGCCCAGCCCGAATACGAGTTGAGCATCGAGATGACCACCGGCATGTCGGCGCCGCCGATCGGGACGATGAGCAGCACGCCGAGCGCCAGCGCGGCAATCACGATCAGCCAGAAGATGAACAGGCTTTCGGTGGTGACCAGAAGCACGATGAGGATGACCAGCCCGATGGCCAGCGCCGCGTTGAGGACATGGCGCATCGGCAGCATGATCGGCTTGCCCGACATGCGGCCGGCGAGCTTCAGGAAGGCGATGATGGAGCCGGTGAAGGTGATCGCGCCGATGGCGACGCCGAGCGCCATCTCGACCAGCGCCTGGGAATGGATGTCGGCGACCGTGCCGATGCCGAAACTTTCCGGCGCATACATGGCGGCTGCCGCAACCATGACCGCGGCCAGACCGACAAGCGAATGGAAGGCGGCGACCAGTTGCGGCATCGCGGTCATGGCGATGCGGCGCGCGGTGACCGCGCCGACGCTGCCGCCGATGGCCAGTCCGAGCACGATCAGCGCGAAGCCGCCGAGCGAGGGCGTCGCCAGCGCGAGCGTCGTCACGATGGCGATGCCCATGCCGATCATGCCGTATTGGTTGCCCTGCCGGCTGGTCGTCGGATGCGACAGGCCCCGCAGCGCCATGATGAACAAGACACCGGAAACGAGGTAGAGGAAGGAAGCGATATTGACGTTCATCGGGGCGCGCTCACTTCTCTTTTTTCTTGTACATCGCCAGCATGCGCTGGGTGACGAGGAAGCCGCCGAAGATGTTGACCGAGGCCAACGTCAGCGCGATGAAGCCGAAGCCGGTGGCCAGCCCCGAGGCCGAGATGCCGACCGCCAGCAGCGCGCCGACGACGATGACCGAGGAAATGGCGTTGGTGACCGCCATCAGCGGCGTGTGCAGGGCCGGCGTGACCGACCAGACGACATAGTAGCCGACGAAGATCGCCAGCACGAAGATGGCGAAGCGAAAGACAAACGGGTCGATGACGCCGCCCGAGATAGCATGCGCCGCGTCGGCGGCCGGGCCTTGTGCGTCGGCAAGGTCGTCGAGCGCGAAACGGACGGTGGCCATGGCCTTGTCGAGTTGGTCGAGCGCCCGGTCGAGCGTGCTCTGTTCCATTATGCATCTCCCCGATTCTGTCCTGGCACGATCGGCTTGGCGGCGGCCGGCTTTTTTGCCTTCTTCGGCGCGGCGTCGAGGCCGGGCTCCGTGCCCTTTGCGGCTTCGAGCATGTCCGGATCCGGCACGCCCCCATCCTTGGACGCGGCCGATTTGGCTGCCGCGGATTTGGCCGCGGGTGGGGCTTTGGCCGGCGCGGTCTCGGCGATCATGACGGGAGCGGGCGTCTCCTTGGCAAAGGCCGGATGCACGATCTTGCCGGCATCGGTCAGCATGGTCGCCTTGACCAGTTCGTCGTCGCGGTCGATCGCGAGTGTCTTCGTTGCCTTGTCCACCATCGTTTCCAGAAAAGCGAAGAGGTTCCTGGCGTAGAGCAGCGAGGCGGACGCGGCGACGCGGCCGGGCACGTTCAGATAGCCGACGATCTTGACGTCGTTTGCGGTGGTGACGACCTTGCCGGCGACCGCGCCCTCGACATTGCCGCCGCGCTCGACCGCAAGGTCGACTATTACCGAACCGGGCTTCATCGAGGCGACCATGGCCGCCGAGACGAGTTTGGGCGCCGGGCGGCCGGGGATCAGCGCCGTGGTGATGACGATATCCTGCTTGGCGATGTGCTCGGCGGTCAGCGCCGCCTGCTTTTCCTGGTAAGCCTTCGACATTTCCTTGGCGTAGCCGCCGGCGGTTTCGGCGGCCTTGAACTCCTCGTCCTCGACGGCGAGGAATTTTGCGCCGAGCGAGGCGACCTGCTCCTTGGCGGCAGGCCTGACGTCGGTGGCCGTCACCACGGCGCCGAGACGCCGCG
>JBGTLX010000054.1:0-2962 GCA_041743855.1 Rhizobiaceae bacterium
CTCAGCTATCCGCCGGACTGGGGCGAGCGCACGATGAGCCTGCGCCCCGGCGACAGGACCGAGCTCAAGCCCGGCATGACCTTCCACTTCATGACCGGCCTGTGGCTGGAGACGATGGGGCTGGAGATCACGGAATCGATCCTGATCACCGAAACCGGGGTCGAATGCCTGGCCAGTGTGCCGAGGAAGCTGGCGGTGAAGGATTGAGCTGTTCAACTGCAAACACCCCCCTCTCCGTCGCCTTCGGCGACACCTCTCCCCCCAAAGAGGGGAGAGGATGGGCGTCAAGCGTCGAAGGCTCGCGCCATCCTCTCCCTCACGAAGTGGGGGAGAGGTGTCGAGGTGAAGCCGAGACGGAGAGGGGGTAGAATGCACTTCAACATCGTAATGTCGCCCACCCGAATACAGAGTTCCTTATGACGCCTCTCCGACCCTCTCCGATTACCCCCACCGTCGATTTCGACCGCGACGGCGTCCAGCACGGTTTTCTAAAACTGCCCTACAGCCGCGACGATTCGGCGTGGGGGTCGGTGATGATCCCGATCTGCGTGATCAGGAACGGCGCGGGGCCGACGGCGCTGCTCACCGGCGGCAACCATGGCGACGAGTATGAGGGGCCGCTGGCGCTGTTCGAACTGACGCGCACGCTCAACCCGAAGGATGTCTCGGGCGCGGTCATCATCGTGCCGGCGATGAATTATCCGGCGTTCCGGGCCGGTACGCGCACCTCACCCATCGACAAGGGCAACATGAACCGCAGCTTTCCCGGAAGGTCCGACGGGACCGTGACGGAGAAGATCGCGGATTATTTCCAACGCGAGCTGCTGCCGCGCGCTGACATCGTGCTGGATTTCCACTCCGGCGGAAAAACGCTCGATTTCCTGCCGTTCTGTGCCGGCCATATCCTGCCGGACAAGGACCGGGAGCAAAAAACCTTCGCGGCGGTCGAGGCGTTTTCCGCGCCGTTTTCGATGCGCATGCTGGAGATCGACGCGGTCGGCATGTACGACACGGCGGCCGAAGAGATGGGCAAGATTTTCGTCACCACGGAATTGGGCGGCGGCGGCACGTCCCGCGCCGAAACCATCCGTATCGCGAGGCGCGGCACGCTGAACCTGCTACGCCACGCCGGCATCGTCTCGGGCGCGGTCGAAATGCAGGCCACCCAATGGCTCGACATGCCGTCCGGCGATTGCTTTTCGTTTGCCGAGGATGAGGGCATGATCGAAACCATGGTCGATCTCGGCGATCCGGTCGCCGAGGGCCAGGTCATCGCGCGGGTTCACGTCGTCGGTCGAACCGGCGCCGCGCCCCAGGACATCCGCGCGAAACTGTCGGGCATCCTGACCGCGCGGCATTTTCCCGGTCTGGTCAAACCCGGCGACTGCGCCGCGGTGGTCGCGGTCGTGGTCGGGTAGGGCGGCGGCGCTATGAATCATTACAGGGGCGGCCAAGGCTGCCCCTGTAATTCGATGCGTTTTGATCAGTTCAGGCGGCGCAGCTTCGCCTTATTCAGTTTAAGCGGCGATAATGCCTTGTTGCGCTTCAGCTTGGGCGCGGCGAAAATCTTGCGCGGTGCGACGCCGGCCTTTTTGACGCATGTGCCGCGCACCAGCTTTTCGCCCTTGTCGCAGATATTGGTGATGGTGGGCAGCCGCAGGCATTTCTTGCCAACCAGCTTAAAACCCTTCTTGCACAGGATGCTGACCACGGGTTTTTTCACGCATTTGCCCTTGATGCGCTGTTCCGTGCTCTTGCACTTGTCGACGATGACCGGCTTGCGGACGCATTTCTTGCCGATCTGTTCGTAACCGGGCAGGCAGTGAATGCTCACTCCCGGCTTTTTCACGCATTTGCCGCCGACCCGATGTTCGTCGCGCTTGCAGTTGTCGGCGATGACGGGTTTGCGCAGGCACTTCTTGCCGATGAGTTGGTAGCCGGACTTGCACAGGATGCTGACAGGCGGCTTGACGACGCATTTGCCGCGCAAGAGCGATTCGCCGCGGTCGCATTTGGGCTTTGGCTGTACGATGACCGCCGGAAACAGCGGCTTGGTGTGAGTCGGGCGTGGTGGGGCGGTGAGGTCGTCCGCGGAAGGATCGATCGCAGGGTTGTTGCAGGTGAAGTCCTGGCTGCCGACGGCGACCGTCACCGGCGAACCGTTCTGCCGGATTTCCTGCAGGGTGCACTGGATCGAGCGTGTCTTTTTGATCGACAGATCGTGTGCGCCGAAAGCTTCGAAGTTCGGGCCGCCCTGATTGTAGCCTGTTGCGACCCCCTCGAAATAAGCCCCGTTCGAGCAGCTTATGCGGTAGTCGAAATCGCCGGGTGCGCCGCGCGTCGTCTCGAAGACAACCTGGCCCTTGCGCGGGCAGGATTTGTCGCGGCCGGCGCTGTCGGCGACGATGATCTCGCCCTGCCATTCGGCCTGCGGTTTCGGCTGATCGGGGTTGACCGGCGGGAGCGGAGCCAGTCCGCCGCCTCCGGGGCTGGTGCAATGGACGGTGATGTCCTTCCAGCCGTCGAACGGCGCGAACGGATCGTCCTCGACGATTTCCGTCTTGAACCGGAAATGCGAGGTCGAGCCGACATCTTCCCAGGTCTCGTAAGTTGCGAAATAGCCGTTTTTGGCGGCGTCGAAGGACGCCCAGGCCTGGGCGAATTCCGAGGTGATCGCGCCGCCGTTCTTCTGGCGCCAGATGCGCATGGAGACCGGTCCGGCCTGATTGGCCTGGGCGCGGCTTGTCACCTTGAGCGCCGGGCAGACAGTGCCGGGATTGGAGCCGGGCTGCTGGTTCTGGTAGGTGGTCAGGAACAGTTTGACGTTGTCCACGTCGAATTCGCCGAAATCGGCGGCCACGTCGTTGGTCGGCAGCTTCATGACCGGATCGCAGATCACCTGGGCCGTGAACGTGTCGGAACGCGTGTGCTCGATGGCCGGCGGAAAAGACGGCCAGTCGAA
>JBGTLX010000055.1:0-9523 GCA_041743855.1 Rhizobiaceae bacterium
CTAACGACCCGCCGATGCATCTCGGCGCTCGGCTCGCCGCCCATCCCATGCAGCCGGATGATGTGATCGAGCAGTGCGCCCGTCGCCGACTGCCCGCCTTCGCCGACCCACAGGCCGGGCAGCGCCGCGCCGTAATACGGCCCCCAGCCGCCGGGCAGTTTTTTCCGCTCCGTCGACATCGCCATGACGCAGCTCGACGTTCCAGCGATCAGCGCCAGATGCCGGTCGAATCCGGTGGGATCCTTGGCAAAGCCGCCAAGCACGCCGAGCGCGCCGGCATAGGCGTCGATAACGCCGGTCGCGACACGGCAGTTTGTCGTCAGGCCGAGCTTTTCGGCAGCCTTAGCCGTCAGCGGCCCGAGATCCGAGCCGACCGGGCTGGCGCTGTTCGGCAATTGCCCGCGCTCCAACATGTCTTCGAGCCCCACCGTGTCGAAAAAATCGCGACGCCAGCCCTCTTTCTCATGCGCGAGAAAAGTCCATTTGCAGGCGAGCGTGCATTGCGAGCGGGCAAGCGAACCGGAAGCCCGAAAAGTCAGAAAATCGGTCAGGTCGAACAGCACGCCGACCTTGTTCCAGCTTGCTGGCAGATGGCGCTTCAGCCACATCAGCTTCGGCACGGCCATTTCGGGCGACATCACGCCGCCGGCAAACTCCAGCACGGGGTGGCTGCTTGCCGTGCACTCGTCGGCTTCGGTCAGCGCCCGGTGGTCGAGCCAGACGATGGTGTCCCATCTGTCCTCGCCGGAGGCCGACACGGCGATCTGTTCGCCACTGCGCCCCCGCACCACCAGCGAGCAGGTTGCATCGAAGCCGATGCCTGCAATGTCGGCGGCTTTTGCGCCGGATTGTTCGAGCGCCGCGCGCACCGCCAGACAGACGGCCTCCCAGATGTCTTCCGAATCATGCTCGGCGTGGCCGGCCTTTTCCTGGCGCATGACGATCGGATGTTCGGCCCGGCCGAGCAGTTTCCCCGCGCCATCGAGAATTCCGGCGCGCGCGCTGCCCGTGCCGACATCGACGGCGCAGACCTTTTTCTCTCCCCGCGCCGCTGTGCCGCCCGATTCCATCACCGCACTCTAGCGAGGGGATTTGGGCAATTCCAGCAGCGGCCAGGCCGAATCGGCAGCGGCTTCAGACGGCCTTCAGATAGCGCGTCAGCGTTTCGCGCGCGCCTCGCTCCCACAGCATCGCCAGATTGCCGGCGAAGGCCGTGGCGAATACCGGCGACTTGCCGACCTCGCCATAGATGTCGGCCATGGCCAGCCAGGCGGAGGCATCGTCCTTCGCTGCCCGCGCGGTCGCCTGCAGCCGCTCCCAGTTCGGGTCGTTCGGCTCGATCAAGGCGCCGGAATCGGTCGTCCCAAAACAGTAGCGGCACCACAGCGCCGATTCCAGCGCCAGTCCGCCGACGCTTTTGCCGACCTTGAGACGATCGGCAATCGTCGGGATGATGAATTTCGGCTGCCGGTTGGAGCCATCGAGGCAAAGCCTGCGCACCGTGTCGCCGATCTTCGGGTTGGAGAACCGCCGGTCGATCAGCGCGTAATACTCCTGCAGCACGACGCCCGGCACCGGCGGCACCGTCGGAATGATTTCTTCTCGTTCGAGCTTTTCGAGAAAGCCACGCACCCGCGGCTCCTGCATCGCCTCGTGCACGAAATGGATATCCATCAGCCCGGCCGGATAGGCGATTGTCGCGTGGCCGCCATTGAGTATGCGGATCTTCATCAACTCGAAGGGCGACACATCCTCGACGAACTGCACGCCGACCTTCTCCAGCGCCGGCCGTCCGGCGGTGAACTTGTCTTCCAGCACCCATTGCCGAAAGGGCTCGCAGAACACCGGCCAATTGTCCTCGACGCCGAAATCCTCGCGTAAAACCGCGCGTTCGCGATCGGACGTCGCCGGCGTGATGCGGTCGACCATGCCGTTCGGAAAGGCGACATTGACCTCGATCCAACCGGCCAGTTCCGGGTTGGCAAGCCGCGCCAGCCCGATCACGGCGTCGGATGCGACATGGCCGTTGTGGGGGATGTTGTCGCAGGACATCACCGTGAACGGCGCGGTCTTTTCCGCGCGCCGGCGCGCCAGCCCGGCGATGATCAGGCCGAACACGGTTTTCGGGCTGCCGGGGTTGCCAGCGTCGGCAACGATGTCGGGGTGTTTCGGATTGAATTTCCCCGACGCCGGGTCGATGAAATAACCGCCCTCGGTGATGGTCATGGAGACGATGCGGATCGCCGGATCGGCCAGCCGCGCGACGATGGTTTTGATGTCGCCCGGCGTCAAAAAGTCGATCATGGCGGAGGTGACCCGCGCCTCCATGTGGCCAGAGTCCTGCTCGACCACGGTGGTCAAAAAATCCTGCTCCTTGAGCTTCTGCCACAAAACCTTCTCGCCCTCGAACACGCCCGCGCCAACCAGCGCCCAGTCATGGTCGAGCCCGGCATTGAACAGCTCGTCGAGATAGACCGCCTGATGGGCGCGGTGAAAATTGCCGACGCCGAAATGAAGGATGCCGGCGGTAAGGTCGCTTTGGCGGTAGGTGGGCCGCGCTACCTTTTTTGGGAGTTCAGCCAGCTTGGCCGAGGAAAGTGTTGTGGTCATCTGGTTACCCTGCTCTTCCCTATCTCCGGTTGGTCGGGCGGCGCGGCGTTTCCCTCCCCTTTGAGGGGAGGGTGCCGAGCGCAGCGAGGTGGGTGGGGTAGCCTGACGTCGAGCACTGCCGCCCTGACCCCACCCGGCCCTTCGGGCCACCCTCCCCTCAGGGGGAGGGATAGCCCGCTCAGCTCATCCAGTTGCCGCCGTCGACATTGTAGGTCTGCGCCACAATGTAGTCGGCGTCGGAACTTGCCAGAAACACCGCCATGCCGGTCAGGTCGTGCGCCGTCCCCATGCGGCCGAACGGCACCGCCGCCCCGACCTGTCTCTTCTTCTCGCCCGGCTGCAGCTTCTCGTGTTTGGCAAACAGCGCGTCGACATGGTCCCAGTGCTCGCCATCCACCACCCCCGGCGCGATCGCGTTGACGTTGATGCCGTATTTTATGAGGTCGAGCCCAGCTGACTGGGTCAGGCTGATCACCGCAGCCTTGGTGGCGCAGTAAACCGCGACCAGCGCCTCGCCCCTGCGCCCGGCCTGGCTCGCCATGTTGATGATTTTTCCCCCGTTGCCGCGAGAAATCATCGAGCGCGCAGCGGCCTGCATCATGAACAGCGTGCCGGCCACATTCACAGCGAACAGTTTGTCGTAGCTCGCTTTGGTGATTTCCACGATCGGTGCGAGATCGAACAGCGCCGCATTGTTGACGAGAATATCGAGCCCGCCGGCCCGCTCCTCCACGGCCTTCACGGCCACTTGCGCCGAGGCCGCATCGGTCACGTCGAGATGCACCGCATAGGCCGAAGCGCCGATCTCGGAGGCGGTTTTTTGCGCGGCCTCCAGATTGATGTCGCCGATGGCGACCGTCGCGCCTTCACGCACATAGGCCTCGGCGAAAACGCGGCCGATGCCGCGGGCAGCGCCCGTGATCAGCGCCGACTTTGCCTTCAGCCTGTCGCTCACATCGCGCTCCCGTTGGGGCCGAACCGGTGCAGCTTGGCCTGGTCGGGCGTCAGCCAGATCGTATCGTCGTGGCGCGCCCCGACCTCGCCGTCGGCGCGCACCGTCAGCGGACCGACATCGGATTGGACGTGCAGGAAGGTATCGGAGCCCAAATGCTCGGCGACGCCGACCGTCGCTTTCCAGTCGCCCGCGCTGGTCGAGTCGGCCATGTGTTCGGGCCGCACGCCGATCGTGGTGGCGCCGTGCTTGGCCGCCGTGGCGCCTTCGATCAAATTCATCTTGGGGCTGCCGATGAAGCCCGCGACGAACAGGTTCTTCGGCGTCTTGTAGAGTTCCATCGGCGAGCCCACCTGCTCGATGTTGCCGGCGTTCAGCACCACGATCTTGTCGGCCATGGTCATCGCTTCGACCTGATCGTGGGTGACGTAGATCATCGTCGTCTTGAGTTGGTTGTGCAGTTCGCTGATCTCCAGCCGCATCGTGCCGCGCAAGGCCGCGTCGAGATTGGACAGAGGCTCGTCGAACAGGAAGGCCGAAGGCTGGCGCACGATGGCGCGGCCGATGGCGACGCGCTGGCGCTGGCCGCCCGAAAGTTGGCCGGGGCGGCGTTCGAGATAGTTGGTGAGGTTGAGCACGCGGGCCGCGTCGCCGACCTTCTTGTCGATGACCGACTGCTCCTCGCCGGCCATTTTCAGCGGAAAGGCGATGTTCTTGGCCACCGTCATATGCGGATAAAGCGCATATGACTGGAACACCATGGCGAGCTTGCGCTTGGCCGGGGCCTCGCCGGTGACGTCGCGTCCGTCGATGTTGATGGTGCCGCCGCTGGTGTCCTCCAGCCCAGCAATCAGCCGGAGCAGGGTCGACTTGCCGCAGCCCGACGGTCCGACGAAGACGACGAATTCACCATTTTCGATGACGAGGTCGAGACCCGGAATGATGACTGTCGACCCGAACGACTTCGAAACGTTCTTGAGCGTGATGTTTCCCATTTTTTCCTCCCCTTACGCCGCTTGGAAGCGATCGTTTTATATCGGCATTCCCTTACTTGACCGCGCCGAACGTGAGCCCGCGCACCAGCTGCTTTTGCGAAAACCAGCCCATGATCAGGATCGGCGCGATCGCCAGCGTCGAAGCGGCCGAAAGCTTCGCCCAGAACAGGCCCTGCGGGCTGGAAAACGAGCTGATGAAGGCGGTCAGCGGCGCCGCGTCCGTGGTCGTCAGCCGGATGGTCCAGAAGGCCTCGTTCCAGGCCAGGATGATGTTCAGGAGCATGGTCGAGGCGATGCCGGGCACCGCCATCGGCGTCAGCACATAGAAAATCTCGCCCCACAGCGTCGCGCCGTCCATGCGCGCCGCCTCCAGGATCTCGCCCGGAATCTCGCGAAAATAGGTGTAGAGCATCCACACCACGATCGGCAGATTGATCAGCATCAGCATGACCATCAGACCGATGCGGCTGTCGAGCAGGCCGAGTCTGTTGAAGATCAGATAGATCGGGAACAGCACCGCGACCGCCGGCATCATCTTGGTGGAAAGCATCCACATCAAAATGTCCTTGGTGCGCTTGGTCGGCGAGAACGCCATCGACCATGCCGCCGGCACGGCGACGAACAGCGCAAGAATCGTCGAGCCGACCGCCAGCAGCACCGAGTTCAGGAAGAACTTGAAATAGTTGGCCTGGTCCTGGACCTGGACATAGCTCTCCGCCGTGAAGGAGGGGATCAGGTCGAAGCCCGCGATGGCCTCGGTCTCGGATTTAAGCGAGGTGATGATCGTGTAGAGGATCGGAAAGAAGATGATCAGGGCGACGGTCCACGAAGCGACCGTGGCGACGACTTTGCTTTGCGTTGAAACGGCGCGCGCCATGGTTCTCTCCCGACATTCTCGTTACTTGTCCAGATTCTTGCCGACGGCCCGCATCGCGAAGAAGGCGACGATGTTGGCGAGGATCACGGCGATGACGCCGCCGGCGGATGCCTGGCCGATTTTGTATTCGAGCAGGGCCTTCTGATAGACGAGGAAGGGCAAATTGGTGGAGGCGTAGCCGGGTCCGCCATTGGTCGTGACCAGGATTTCCGCATAGACGGACAAAAGGAAGATGGTCTGGATCAGTATGACCACGGTGATGGCGCGCGACATGTGCGGCAGCGTCAGATAGCGGAACCGGTTGAGGAAGTTGGCGCCGTCCATCTCGGCCGCTTCCTTCTGTTCGCCGTCCAGCGATTGCAGCGAGGTGAGCAGGATCAGCGTCGCAAACGGCAGCCATTGCCAGGCGACGATGATGATGATCGAAAACAGTGGATATTGCGCGAACCAGTCGACCGGCTGCGCGCCGAAGAAGCGGGCAATGTCGGCGAAAACGCCGTAGCCCGGATGCATGATCATGTTTTTCCAGACAAGCGCGGCCACCGGCGGCATCACGAAGAAGGGCGAAATCACCAGGATTCTGACGATGCCCTGTCCCCACATCGGCTGGTCGATGAGCAGCGCCAGCAGAATGCCGCCGATCACCGTGATCAGGAGAACGGCGCCGACGATAGTCAGCGTGTTCAGGATCGACTGGATGAAGGCGGGGTTCGAATAAAACAGCGCGTAATTGGAAAAGCCGACGAAGCCGTCCCGGATCGGGTTCAGCGGATTGTACTGCTGGAAGGAGAACCACAGGGTGAACACCAGCGGCACTATCATCCAGATCAGCAGCAGCACCACCGAGGGGGCGAGCATGAAGCGCGCAAGGGTGCCCGTCTGTTTGGTAGCCATCATTCCCTCCCTGGCTCGGATCGCTGGAACTCTTGGCCTGCGTGACCGGGCATCGTGCGCTCGTGACGATTTTAATCAGCGGTAGACGCGTTGAGCAATGCCGCCGATCGCGGTTGCCGCCCAGCCGGCGCTGCGCCGCCGTCTGGCTGAAAAGTGGCCGCCCGGACTGGGAATCCGGACGGCCAGGGAGCGGCGCCGCTTATGGCGACGATCCCGGGAGGAACTTTATTGGATGTAGCCGCCTTCGGTCATGGTCGCGGTTGCCGCGTCCTGCGCCTGCTTCAGCGCCTCGTCGACCGTCATCTGCCCGGCGAGGGCCGCCGAAAACAGCTGCCCGACCGTGGTGCCGAGACCCTGGAATTCAGGGATCGCCACGAATTGCACGCCGGTATAGGGCACCGGCTTGACGGCGGGCTTGGTCGGATCGGCCGCGTTGATAGAATCCAGAGTCAGCTTGGCGAAGGGGGCCGCCGCCTGATATTCGGCATTTTCGTAGAGCGAGGTGCGGGTGCCGGGCGGTACGTTGGCCCAGCCTTCCTTCTCGGCAACGAGAGCCAGATACTCCTTGCTGGTCGCCCAGGAGACGAATTTCTGCGCGGCCTCCGCCTTCTGCGTGCCGGCCGGAACGCCGAGCGACCACGCCCACAGCCAGTTCGCCCGCTTGCCCAAGCCCGTGTCCGGAGCTAGCGCATAGCCGACCTTGTCGGCGACCGTTGAATCCTTCGGGTTCGAGACGAAGGACGCGGCGACCGTGGCGTCGATCCACATGCCGCACTTGCCCTGCTGGAACAGCGCCAGGTTCTCGTTGAAGCCGTTCGATGACGCGCCGGAGGGGCCGGCGTCGGCCATCAGCTTGGTGTAGAAGTCGAGCGTCGCCTTCCATTCCGGCTGGTCGAACTGCGGCTTCCAGTTCTCGTCGAACCAGCGCGCGCCGAACGAGTTGGCCATGGTCGTCAAAAAGGCGGTGTTCTCGCCCCAGCCAGCCTTGCCGCGCAGGCAGATGCCGTTGATGTCGGCGGCGCGGTCGGTCATCTTGCGCGCGGCGTCGGCGATGAATTCCCAGGTCGGCGCTTCGGGCATGGTCAGCCCGGCCTTCTCCATCAGATCCGTGCGGTACATGACGAACGAGCTTTCGCCGTAGAAGGGCGCGGCATAGAGCTTGCCGTCGACCGAAAGGCCGCTGGCGATGGCGGGAATGATGTCGGCGGCGTCATAGTCCGCGCCGAGACCGTCGAGCGGCAGCAGCCAGTTCTGCTTGGCCCAGATCGGAACCTCGTAGGTGCCGATGGTCATCACGTCGTACTGGCCGCCCTTGGTGGCGATATCGGTGGTAACGCGCTCGCGCAGCACGTTCTCTTCGAGCGTTACCCATTCGAGCTGGATGTCCGGATTTTTGGTGGTGAAATCGTCCGTCAGACCCTGCATGCGGATCATGTCGCCATTGTTGACCGTGGCGATGGTGATGGTTTCGGCGTGTGCGGCGAACGCGAGCGCGCTGGCCGAGCACAAGCCCAGAATGAGCGTGTTCAATTTCATCAAATTCCTCCCATGGACCAAGGGTGAGCATTTGCCTTGGTTGTGGGCAATTATTCACTTACTGTGATTTATGTCAAGCGGGATTCGATGCTGCACCGCAGTATTAAATTGCCGCGCCGGCTTCCGGCCGGGAGGAGGATGGCTTTGATAGGCGCCGGCGGAGAACCAACCGGAAAGCGGTCCGAAATCATGCAAGACGCCGGGGCTGCTGAGCGCTGGCCTTCGGTCAGACGGAATCGCCGGAGACCCCGACCTCGGCCAGCAGCCACGCGCGAAAAGCGTTGATTTTCGGCACGGTGCGGCGCGACTCGGGGTAGGCCAGCCAATAGCCGTGGCCATTGTCGCAAACGAGATCGAAGGGCTGGACGAGGCGTCCTTCGGCAAGTTCGGTTTTGAAGAAGGCGGGCGTCAACATCGCCACGCCGTGTCCCGAGACCGCCACGCTGCCTTCGATCGATTGGGATCCCATCAGGCTGTCTGGAAGGTTTTTCAGTCCTTCGGCCGACACGCCCGCCTCGGTCAGCCACTGGATCCACCAAGGGTCGCTCGGGCCGATGATCGGCAGGCGCAGGAGATCGGCCGGTTCCCTCACCCCGCCTATCTTTTGCGCGAGTTTGGGGCTCAGCATTGGCGTGAAGTTGGTGGGCATCAGGAAATGTCTGGCGAGGCCTGGCCATGGGCCGCGGCCCGAGCGGATGGCCAGGTCGACGTCCTCGCGGGCGAAATCGACGAAATGGGGAGACGTGTCGAGCCTGACCGCAAGCGTCGGATGGGCGATCTGGAATGAACCGAGCCGCTGAGCCAGCCAGTTCGCGGCAAATGTTTGAACCGTGCTGATCGAGAGCGTTGATCGTCCACCGCCCCGCGCGTTGGCATAGGCGGCAGCCAAGAGGTCGAAGGCTTCTGTCGCCGAAGGCGCCAGCCTCTGCCCCACGTCGGTCAGCGCCACCTGGCGTGGCCGGCGCAGGAAAAGCGGCGCGCCGACGCGCTCTTCCAGCACCTTGATCTGATAGCTGACCGCCGATTGGGTCATGCCGAGTTCGGCCGCAGCCTTGCTGAAACTCATGAGCCGCGCCGCAGCCTCGAAGGCCCGGATCGCGGCCAAGGGAGGAAGGTTCTGCGCCATGACGGATTAACCTGCCTTATGCATGGTGATCGACGTTCGATTGGAAACTAGGGCTTTTCAGGTGCAGATAGAAGGCCGACGCCTCAACAGGGAGCGGCCTACCAAAGCCGGACCATCATGTCGGACATCCCTATCAACTTCGCCAGGCCGATCGTTCCGGGGCGCATCTTTCTGCCCATCCTGCGCTGGCCCCGTTCGGGAAAACGCCCGGTCACGCTCGACATAAAGTCGCTGCCCGATCACCTCAAGCGCGACATGGGCATCCTCGACGGCAACGATCCGGCGGGGAGGCGGAAGTAGTCCGCCGGGTGGTGTCTCAGACACTACCCGAATTCCTCACCCCGCCCCCAGCAGCGCCGCGGCCGTGCGCTCGTCGGTAATCAGCCCGTTGACCAGCCGGCGCGTGACGGCAGCCAGGATGCCGGGCAGCTTGCGCTCACCCATGGCCAGCGCTACGACCAGCGATTTTTCGCGCGACGGCAGCGGCGCCGAGGCGACGCGGTCATTGGTGATGCCGTCGATCAGTCTGCCGT
>JBGTLX010000056.1:0-7360 GCA_041743855.1 Rhizobiaceae bacterium
GATCGCCTTGCCGATGAAATTGGCGGTCAGGAAGCCGACCATGGTGATCAGGAACAAGGCGACGATCAGCCCGAAGCCCGGAACGGCGAAGGGCAGATAAGTGTCGGGACTGTAGCGCGCGGGGATGTACGGCTTGACCCAGGAATCGACGAGCCCGACGAACGACCAGGCCAGATAGGCGGTGATCGCCAACGGCGCGATGACGATGACGCCGGTCAGAAAATAGTTGCTGAGCCGCGTCATGCCGGAATGGGATTTGTGGACCTGGGACATTCTCTCGTGCACGCCGGATGCGCCGCCTTTGTAGGCAGCGCCGCCTGGTTTGAATACCGAAAAGTGACGCCAGCGGCTGCGGGCGCTATTCGACCGTCACCGACTTGGCCAGATTGCGCGGCTGGTCGACGTCGGTGCCCATGAACACCGCCGTGAAATAGGCCAGCATTTGAACCGGAAGCGCGTAGATGATCGGCGCGATGATTTCGGGCACGTCGGGCAGCACTATCGTCTCCAGCGTCTTGACCGGAGCGCGGGCCGCACCCTTCTCATCGGTGATGAGGATGATCTTGCCGCCGCGCGCGGCCACTTCCTGCATGTTGGAAACGGTCTTTTCGAAGATGCGGTCATGCGGCGCGATGACGATGACCGGCATGTTCTCGTCGATCAGCGCGATGGGGCCGTGCTTCAATTCGCCGGCGGCATAGCCTTCGGCGTGGATGTAGGAAATTTCCTTGAGTTTCAGCGCACCTTCCATGGCCAGCGGATAGTTGGTGTCGCGGCCGAGGTAGAGCACATGCTTGTAGTGCGACAATTCCCGCGCGACTTTCTCGATCTGCCGGTCCAGTTTCAGCACCATGCTGGCGTAGCGCGGCGCTTCGGAGAGGTTGCGCACCAGCGCCTTCTCCTCTTCGGCCGAAATGACATTGCGCTCACGCGCGGCGCGCACGGCGAGCGCGGCCAACACCGAAAGCTGGCAGGTGAAGGCCTTGGTCGAGGCGACGCCGATCTCGGGCCCGGCAAGCGTCGGCAAGGTCACGGCGGATTCGCGCGAAATGGTCGATTCGCGGACATTGACGATGGCGCCGATGGGCACGCCCGCCTTGCGGCAATAGCGCAGCGAGGCCAGCGTGTCGGCGGTCTCGCCCGACTGCGATACGAACAGCGCCGCGCTGTTGGGCGAGATCGGCATTTCGCGGTAGCGGAACTCGGACGCGATATCGATGTCGACCGGCAGCCTGGCCAGGCGCTCGAACCAGTATTTGCTGACCAGCCCGGCCAGGAAGGCGGTGCCGCAGGCCGAGATCGCCAGCCGGTCGATCTTTGCGAAATCGAACGGCAAATCGAGCGGCTTCGACACGCCCTTGGCGAAATCGAGGTAATGCGCCAGCGTGTGCGAGATGACCTCCGGCTGTTCATGGATTTCCTTTTCCATGAAATGCCGGTGGTTGCCCTTGTCGACCATGAAGGACGCACCGATAGACTTCTTCCGCTCGCGCTCGACCGTGTTACCCGCCTCGTCGAAGATGACTACGGATTTGGAGGTGAGCACCGCCCAGTCGCCATCCTCGAGATAGGTGATGACATCGGTGAAGGGCGACAGCGCGATCGCGTCGGAGCCGACGAACATCTCGTTGTCGCCGAAGCCGATGGCGAGCGGCGAGCCGCGCCGGGCGGCGATCATCAAATCGGTCTCGCCGTCGAACAGGATCGCCAGAGCGAACGCGCCGGTGAGCCGCGACAAGGTCTTCCGCACGGCCTCGACCGGGGTTTCGCCACGATCCAGTTCGCGCGTCACCAGCTGGGCAACGGCCTCGGTGTCGGTGTCCGTCTCGAAGATGTAGCCGTCGGCCTCCATCTCGGAACGGATTTCGGAAAAATTCTCGATGATGCCGTTGTGGACGACCGCGAGTTTTTTGGTGGCATGCGGGTGCGCGTTGCGCTCGTTCGGCGCGCCATGGGTGGCCCAGCGTGTGTGGCCGATGCCGATCATGCCGTTAAGCGGCTCGTCCTTCAGGCGGCGTTCGAGATTGACCAGCTTGCCCTCGGCGCGGCGGCGCGTCAGCCGGCCGTATTCGAGCGTTGCGACGCCCGCCGAATCGTAGCCGCGATATTCCAGGCGCTTCAACGCATCGACCAGCAGCGGCGCAACCGGCGTCTGGCCGATGATCCCGACAATTCCGCACATGATGGTCGCCCCAATTCCCTGCCCGCTTGGGCACGCAGTTATTTACGAAGAGCCGCAACCACAGAAAAGTCACTTTGCGTTTCGTTGCGTTTCATGGTTGACGGCGCTTCCGCTCAGGCGATCATGACGCAATCGAATTGAGGCGGCGTTGCGATTATCGTTCACTTTTTCGCGGTCGCTGCGCGTTTTTCGCGTAAGTCCCGCGCGCGGCCGGGCAATGTGGTCTGGCGAGCGCGGCCAAAAGCCAGCGCATCGTCCGGCACGTTTTCGGTGATGACGCTGCCCGACGCGACATACGCGCCGTCGCCGATAGAGACAGGCGCCACCAGCGACGAATTGGAGCCAATGAATGTGTCCGCGCCAATGTCGGTGAAAAATTTCGAATAGCCATCATAGTTACAGGTGATGGTGCCGGCACCAATGTTGGCCCCAGCGCCGACCCGCGCATCGCCGATATAGGTCAGATGGTTGACCTTCGCGCCCGCCTCGATCGTCGCCTTTTTGACTTCGCAGAAATTTCCGACCTTGGCCTTTTCATGCAGATCGGCGCCGGGTCGCAGCCGGGCAAATGGCCCGACATGGCAACCCGCAGCGATGGTCGCTCCTTCGATGTGGCAGTAGGCGTGGATTTTTGCTCCCGCCGCCACTGACACACCGGGCCCGAACCAGACATTCGGCTCGATGACCGTTTCAGGCGCGATTTCCGTATCGTGAGCGAAATAGACGGTTTCGGGTGCGATCAGCGTCACGCCCGACAGCATCATGGCGCGGCGGCGGCGGCGCTGCCAGATGTTTTCGGCTTCGGCAAGCTCGGCGCGGTTGTTGATGCCCAAAACGCTTTCGGCGTCGGCCTCCGTCGCTGCCACGACGAGCCCGGCCTTCGCGGCGATCTCGACGATGTCTGTCAGATAATACTCGCCCTTGGCATTGGCGTTGCCGACCTTGTCGAGAAGCGACAGCGCCTGACTGCCGGCGATCGCCATCAGCCCGCCATTGCAAAAATCGATTCGGCGCTCTTCATCCGACGCATCTTTTTCCTCGCGGATGGCGACCAGCCTGCCGTCCTTTTCGATCAGCCGTCCGTAACCGGACGGATTTGGGGTGCGGAAACCCATCACGACCACGGCCGCGCCTTCAGCGAGTTTCTGGCGCGCGGCGACCAGCGCCTCGGCCTCGATCAGCGGCGCGTCACCGAACATCACCAGAATGTCGTCGTAGCCGCGCTCTATTTTTTTGCGCGCGGACAGAACCCCGTGCCCGGTCCCAAGACGTGGCTCCTGCACGAAAATTTCCGCATGCGGCGCGAATTTTTGGGCAAAGCTGCGCACGTCTTCCCCACCATGCCCCACCACCAGCGCGACATCGCCGCCACCGGCGCTGTTGGCCGCCGCCGCTACATGGGCGACCATCGGCAGGCCGGCGATTTCGTGCAGCACCTTCGGCCTGGCGCTCTTCATGCGGGTGCCTTCACCGGCGGCGAGGATAATCGACAGGCAGGTTCGCTGGCTCATGGGAGATTTCCAGGGACGGGACAGAAGGATTCGCGGACAGTTCTAGCATTGTGGCACTCCGGCTCCAATGCGGTCGAAATTTGCACGCCGAGCCCAGAACCACATTTGTTGTATATACGTTTATTGTTGCGCTACCGATTAAACGTATATACAGTCGCACCATGAAGCTGATCTTCGGCGCTCCTCTCGATTTCGGCTGGAATGCCAAGAAAGCGGCGGCGAATTTGCTCAAACACAAGGTGGCGTTCGAAGCGGTAGAGCATTTCGAGTTCGACGGTTGCATAACCGAGGAAGACGACCGCTTCGACTATGACGAGGATCGCTATGTGTCGATCGGCTTCATCGGCGCGCGCATGCATGTGCTGGTGTTTACGCTTCGCCATATGAACAGGCGGGTGGGCACCCTTTTGAACAGGCAGGTGGGCACCCTTTGGGTGATCTCTCTGCGCAAAGCCAACAGACGGGAGATCAATCGCTATGCCCGAGAAACCGAATAAACCAGGACGCGCCGGCTCCCTCACCGGTGATTCCCGGCAAGAGGCTGAAGGCCGCGCATCCTTCCTCTCGAACGAGCGCGTTCAGAAAGAAATTGCATCCATGTTCGCATCGCAGCGTTCGAAGCGCGCCCGCCGGGCCGCCGCGGCCATCACCGACGAGGAAGACGCGGCGATCACGATGGCGGCAGAAGCCGATCCGGACGCCAGGCCGGTGGACGGGATGTTTTCCCGGCGCGGCCGGCCTCGGCTTGCCAGTCCGAAACTGTCCATCCTGCTGCGCCTCGACCCTGATGTTGTCGCCCGCTTCAGGGCTGGAGGTGACGGCTGGCAGACGCGTATGAATAAGGCGCTGCGCAAAGCGGCCGGGCTGGATTGACGGCAGCCGGCGCTTATCCCAACTGCCCCAGCGTCGGAAAAGTCTCCAGCAGCCAGTAGGATGCGGTCTGGATGCCGCCGGTGAGGAACAGGACCCCGGCTACAACGAGCAGCACGCCGATGGCTTTTTCGACGCGGCCGAGATGGACGCGGAATTTGCCGAGGAAGCGCATGAACGCGCCGGAAAACAGCGCCGCGATCAGGAACGGAATTCCTAGTCCCAGCGAATAAGCGGCCAGCAGCAGCGCCCCCTCGCCCACCGTTTCACGGCCTCCGGCGAGCGTCAGGATCGGGCCTAGCACCGGCCCGATGCAGGGCGTCCAGCCGAAGGCGAAGGCGAGGCCCATGACATAGGCGGCGACAACGCTTGCCGGCTTGCCCTGCGACTGGAACCGCGCCTCGCGCGACAGCAGCGGAATTTTGATCACGCCGAGGAAATTCAATCCCATCAGGATGATGAGCACGCCGGCCCCCATGGCCAGCGGCTCCTGCCAGACGCGCAGCAGGCGACCGATAGTCGATGCGCCAGCCCCCAGCGCCACGAAAACGGTCGAAAAGCCGAGCACGAAGGCCAGCGATGAGCCGATAAGCGCGGTGCGCGCTGCGGGCTTTGCGGTTTGCGCGTCGGCGCGAAAATCGTCGACCGACACGCCGGCCATATAGCAAAGATAGGGCGGCACCAGCGGCAAAACGCAGGGTGAAAGGAACGAGATCGCTCCCGCGCCGACCGCGCTCACATAGCCGATGTCCAATGCCATTGCAGAGTGCCTGACTGATTGAAGCGATGGCTATAGCCGCCTATGGGTTCGGGCTCCAGTCACGACTGCGTAAGAGTGCTACAGCGCCCTCACCTCGACAGGCGAAGGATGCTCGGTCGTCAGCGGGTTGCGCAGCGGCAGGCCGAAATCGGCGGCCCCGATCTCGAAGACATCCCCTTCCCGCGTGCTGACGCCATCGGCGAAAGACAGGGTCGCGGTTCCGAACATATGCACATGCACATCGCCCGGTTGGCGGAAGACCAGATACTTGAAATGATGATGCTCGAGATTGGCGATCGAATGGGACATGTTCGCCTCGCCCGACAGGAACGGCTTTTCCCACACCGACTTGCCGCCGCGCAGGATGCGCGAGGTGCCCTTGATGTCGACAGGCAGGTCGCCGACCAGGATTTCGGGACCGAACGAGGCGTTGCGCAGCTTGGAATGCGCTAGGTAGAGATAGTTGACCCGCTCGGTGACATGGTCTGAAAACTCGTTGGACAAAGCGAAGCCGACGCGAAACGGCGTGCCGTCGTCGCCGATGATGTAGATGCCGGCGATTTCCGGCTCCTCGCCGGCATCCAGCGCAAAATGCGGCGACACCAGCGGCGCGCCGGGCGCGACCGCCATGGTGCCGTTGCCCTTGTAGAACCATTCGGGCTGCACGCCGGTCTGGCCGGGGAGCGGCTTGCCGTTCTCGAGCCCCATGCGGAACATCTTCATCGAATCCGTCAAAACCTCTTCGCCCTCGGCGTCCAGTTTCTTGTGCATGGCGTCGCGCGTGGCGGCCGAACCCAGATGCGTCAGGCCCGTGCCGGTCAGATGGAGATGGGCGGGATCGGGATGGTTGATGGGCGAGATGATTCGGTCCTGCCGATAGGCCGCTTCGAGGTCGATGGCCTTGCCCAGCCCCTTACGCTCGATGAGCGCCGCCAGCCCCACACCGCCCCGGGCCGCCTCCAGCGCCAGCGAATAGACGCTGCGCGCGCCGTTGACGACCCTGGTCGCGCCATTCGAGCGGGCGACCACCTGGATCATGTCCGCGCCGTCGACGACCTGCGAAATCAGCATGTCTCAGGCCTTGTTCTTGTTGTAAACGTCGAAGACCACCGCGCCGAGCAGCACCAGCCCCTTGATGACCTGCTGCCAGTCGATGTTGACGCCCATGATCGACATGCCATTGTTCATGACGCCCATGATGAAGGCGCCGATGACAGCCCCTGCCACCTGGCCCGCGCCGCCCGCCATCGATGCGCCGCCGATGAACACGGCGGCGATGACGTCGAGTTCGAAGCCGAGGCCAGCCTTGGGCGTCGCCGTGTTGAGGCGCGCCGCGAAGATCAGTCCGGCGAGCGCCGCCAGCATCCCCATGATGATGAAGACGTAAAAGGTCAGCCGCTCGGTCCGGATGCCAGACAGCGCCGCCGCCTTGACGTTGCCGCCCATCGCATAGATGCGGCGACCGAAGGTCATGCGCTTGGTGACGAACACGAAGATGGCGATCAGGATGCCCATCACGATCAGCACGTTGGGCAGACCCTTGTAGGACGCCATCATGTAAACCAGGAACAGCACGATCCCGGAAATGACGACGTTCTTGATCACGAACATCGCAAAGGGCTCGGCCTCGAAGCCATGCGCTTCCCGGTTGGCGCGGCTGCGCAAGCTGAAAAAGAGCATGGCGGCGACGATGACCACGCCGATGAGCAGCGTGGTCGAGTGAAGCTGGATGAAGCTTCCCGGAATGACCGCCCCTTGCGCATTCAGTTCCGGCTCGCCGATCACAATCGGCCCGATGACGTCCGGGATGAAGCCGGCGCTGAGCAGCTGGAATTCGCGCGGGAACGGACCGACCGACTTGCCGCCGAGAAGCCATAGCGCCAGCCCCTTGAACACGAGCATGCCGGCCAGCGTGACGATAAAGGACGGGATCTTCAGATAGGCGATCCAGTAGCCCTGGCTGGCGCCGATGACGCCGCCGACGATGATGCAGATGAGGCCAGCCGCCAGATAGTTCATGTCGTATTCGACCATCAG
>JBGTLX010000057.1:0-1961 GCA_041743855.1 Rhizobiaceae bacterium
CGGCGCGCTCGCGGGCTGTCGCCGCGCCGCCTATCGACGTGCCGCGCGCGGTCTTGGTCGGCGCGGAAGATCGCTCGGGAATCTTTTTCGCCGTTTTCGGCTTGATCTGTCTTTCCGCCTCGCGCGCGATCTGCCCGGCCCAGTCCGAGATCGGGCCGGACACCGGTGCGCCGGCGAACTCGGACTGCGGAGCCTCGGAAAACCCCTTGCGCTCCAACGGTTCGGATGCGTCGAGATATTCGGTCAGAGGGCCCTTGTGGCGCGGACGTGAGATATCGTCATTTGCCGCCAACTGTGGCGGCCTTTTGTCGGGAGACTTGGCCATGGCCCGAATATGGGGAGAGTCCGCCAGAATGGGAAGAGTGGAACAGGCCTTGGGAAAGGACATGGCGCGGTTCCTGACAGGAGGGTGTCAGGAGGAGATGGGTAGGAAGCGGCTGCGACGATCGCCTAGGGAGCCCCGACGATGCCTGTCCTCGAACTGCGCCAGTACACACTGCTTTCCGGCATGCGCGATACATTGGTTCAGTTGTTCGACCGGTATTTCGTGGAGGGGCAGGAAGAGTGCGGGATGGCAATTCCCGGCCAGTTTCGTGATCTCGATGATGCTGACCGCTTCGTCTGGCTGCGCGGCTTTACCGATATGGATGCGCGGAAAGTAGCGTTGGAGCGATTCTACGGCGGGCCGGTCTGGGCGGCGCATCGCGAGGCGGCGAACGCGACCATGGTCGATTTCAGCGACGTGCTGCTGTTGAAGCCGGCGTGGGAGGGGAGCGGGCTGAGCCTCGAACGAAGCGAGCGGCCGGTGGTGGGTTCCCCTGAGCGGTCCGGCGGCGTGATCGCGGCGCGCATCACCCATGTCGCGGCTGAGGACCTGGCGGATTTTTCGCAGCGGTTCCGCCAAGATCGGGCGGCCGACAGATCTTTGATCTCGGCCTACATGACCGAGCCTTCGCAGAACACTTATCGGAGGCTGCCGCTCCGCGACGACAGCGTTTTCGTCAGTTTCCACGACGCGTCAAAGGCCGATTTGTCCGCGGTTCCCGACGATCGAGCCGCAGGCGCATCGGAATGGCTGAGGCTGGCGCCGACCGCCCGGTCGCTGCTCAGCGGTTCGCGCTGACGTATGGCCCCGAAGGGTGGAATCGGGTTTCGGACAAGATCACGCGTCGATTCAAAGTGTTGGCGCGTCTGTTGCGGGGCCGAGGGGACGCGTGGCGGCCCAACAGTCAGCCGAAACGGAGTTTCAGCGCGACGATGCTCAGGATGAAGAGAAGCGACACGGCGTTGGCGAGTATGACCGGCAGCGAGCCGATGGCCAGGCCGTAAAGAACCCAGAGAAACACGCCCGAAGCCAGCGTGGACGTCGTGATCAGCGAGATGTCGCCGGCCCGGCGCTCGCGCAGGATTTTCAGGATTTGCGGCAGCCAGGCAAAGGTGGTGATGGCGGCCGCCAGCGCGCCGATGATTTCGATGGATGGAGGCAAGGGACGACTCTCGAAGCGCGCTGATGGTGCGCCGCAAGATATGCCAGATCGGCCGTGGCCATGGAAGACTGATTTTGTGCTGGACCAATCGGAGCGCCATTCCGCAATCCATCACGGTGGGCGCACGCACTCGCGACTATCGTGCGCGGCCGGGAAAAGCATTCGTGGTTGGACCGTGTGGGCGCAACCCTCCAGTTTGCAACTGCGACGCGGCCCGAGGCTTCATGGAGCCGGACGCGTCGCAAAGGTGCAACCTCCGGAGGACTATACGATGAAACTTATCTCAGCACTGGCAATCGCTTCTTTCGCGCTCATGTCGAGCGCATTGGCCGAGGAAATGCAGGGCAAGGTCAAGGAAGTCGACGCGATGAAGCACATGATCGTGCTGGAAGACGGCATGACCGTGATGACCAACGACGACGTGAAGCTCGACGGCGTCATGGCCGGCGACACGGTCAAGATCATGCTCGACGA
>JBGTLX010000058.1:0-3341 GCA_041743855.1 Rhizobiaceae bacterium
GCCGAGGCCGCGCGGCTCATAGACATGGCGCGAAAAGAAAAACCCGGTCAGCCGGAACGCATCCTCAATATCCGTGCGCTCAGCGCGCAGGCCCGAACCGCGCTTGAGAAACGCCGGCAGCGCCAGCATCCTGTCGCGCCACGGCCCGCCGGCGCTTCGCGACACCGCCCGGCCCGATTTGGGCGAGACAAAGGCCAGATCGTCGCGCGCGCCTGTCGCGGCGCATTCCGACAGGTCCAGCCCAAAACCCAACTCTTCGAGCAGCAACAATTCGAAGCGCACGACAAGTTCGCCGGCAGCCAGCGGATCGTCCAGATGCTCGATGACTAGGGCCAGCGTCTCGTAAAGCCGTTCATGCGGGTCGCGCTCGGGCAGCAGGCGCAGATGCGCGGCCATGGTTTGCAGGCCATAGACCGCTGCCGCACTGTCGAACAGTCGCGCCGCATTGAGTTGCAGCGGTTCCGCCTGAAACGTGCCGAGATGCTCGTCGAGCCGCGCCCGCCACAGGAGATCGACGCGGTTGCCGGCTTGCAGCACCGGCTGCTGCTTGCGTGAGCGACCCCCACGCACGAGGCCGAGATGCCGGCCATGCGCACGGGTCATCACTGCGAGAATGGCGCTGGTCTCGCCATGCTTTCGGGTGCCCAGAATGATTCCCTCGTCGCGCCATTCCATGGACAAAGCCTTTCACGTTGAAGGGCGGGAAATCAAGAAGAAGCTTGTTTTGAGGAGCTTTGGATCGCGAACGCGCGCCAGACCGTCCATTGCATGTTACCATGCTCGCGGTCGTTCAACTTTTGGAATTGAACGGTGACTAAGCTGGGAGGCTCGTATGGATGCGTTGCGGGGAAATTCGAACGCGGCGGAAGAAACGCTCGATCCGGATGAATGGACCGATGTGCAGGCGCTGTCCCACCAAATCGTCGATGACGCTATCGGTCACCTGCGCAATGTCCGCGACCGCCCCGTCTGGCGGGAGATGCCCGCAGAGGTGAGGGCCTTCTTCAAGGCTCCATTGCCGAAGTCGGCCGCGCCGCTGACCGAAATCTACCGCGAGGTTGTTGATAACCTCATGCCTTACCCCATGGGCAACATCCATCCGCGCTTCTGGTCATGGTACATGGGGGCTGGCAACTTTACGGGCGCATTGGCGGATTTTCTTGCGGCGGTTCAAGGCTCGAACCTCGGTGGCGGTAATCACGCCGCCGCGCTGATGGACATGCAGGTCGTGGACTGGTGCAAGGAGATGATGGGTTTTCCCGCTTCCGCCAGCGGCACGTTGGTCAGCGGCGGATCGATGGCCAATATTATCGGTCTGACCGTGGCGCGAAACTGCAAGGCGGGCATCGATTTGCGCGAACACGGCGTCGCCGCGATGGACAGGCCGCTGCGCTTCTATGGCTCGGATCAGCTTCACTCCTGCCATCGCAAGGCAATGGAGTTGCTTGGCCTGGGCAATCGGGCGCTGCGTCGAATCCCGACCGACGCCAACCTCAAAATCGACCTCGACGCCTTGCGAGCTGCGATCCTGGAGGACCGCGCCGCAGGGTTTCGCCCTGCCTGCGTCATCGGAACAGCCGGGACGGTTAACACCGGCGCGATCGACGACCTTAAAGCGCTCGCGACTTTGGCGGCGGAACAGGACCTCTGGTTTCATGTCGATGGCTGCATCGGGGCGCTGATGGCCGTCTCGCGTGAAAATGCCTACCGCGTCGCCGGAATCGAGCTTGCCGATTCGGTGGCGCTCGATCCCCACAAATGGCTGCATGCGCCGTTCGAGGTGGGCTGCGCGCTGATCCGGGACGCCTCCAAGCATCTTGGTACTTTCACGGTCACGTCGGAATATCTTGAAACCGCGCCCCGCGGCCTCGCATCGGGTGCCTGGCTGTACGATTACGGCTTGCAGACCTCACGCGGGTTCCGGGCGCTGAAGCTCTGGATGTCGCTCAAGGAGCATGGCATCGAAAAATTCGGCCGTTTGATTGACCAGAACATTGCTCAGGCTCATTATTTGACCGGTCTGATCGAGACCGAGCCGCTTCTGGAATTGGTTGCGCCGACCAACATCAACATCGTCTGCTTCCGCTACCGGAGCGATGGCAGGGATGGCGCGGCTTTGAAGGCGCTCAATATCGAGATCATGCTGAGGCTGCAGGAGGAAGGCGTCGCAGCCCTGTCAGACACCACGGTTCATGGTGAACACTGCCTGCGAGTCGCGATAAACAATCATCGAACCCGGCGCGCCGATCTGGCATTGCTCATGGGCGAAACACTGCGCCTCGGGGATATGTTGGTGAAAACGGGCGTGGCGTAGCCGTACTACCTCGGAAACTGCAGCCCCATTTCACGATATCGCTCCGGGTCGTCCCCCCAGTTCTCGCGAACCTTCACGAACAGGAACAGGTGCACCTTCTGCTCGAGAATGACGGCTATTTCCGTCCGCGAAGCCTGGCCGATCGAGCGAATCGTTTCGCCCTTGTGGCCGAGCACGATCTTCTTCTGGCTGTCGCGCTCGACATAGATGACCTGTTCGATGCGTACCGAACCGTCCTTCTTCTCCTCCCATTTCTCGGTCTCGATGTGCGACGAGTAGGGCAGTTCCTGATGCAGGCGGAGATAGAGCTTTTCGCGGGTGATCTCGGCGGCGAGCTGGCGCATCGGCAGGTCGGAAATCTGGTCTTCGGGATAATACCAGGGACCGGCCGGAAGCGCCTTCGTCAGATAGTCGAGCAGATCCTTGCAGCCCGATCCGGTCAGCGCCGAAACCATGAAGGTTCGGGTAAAGTTCACCTTGGCGTTGGCGGCCTGCGTCAGTTCCAGCAGGGTTTCTGGTTTGACCCTATCGACCTTGTTCAGGATCAGGATTTTCGGCTGCCCCTCGCTCGAAACATGGTCGAGAATGGCCTGGGCGTCGCCCCTGATGCCGCGCTCGGCGTCGATCAGCACCATCACGATGTCGGCGTCCTTGGCCCCGCCCCAGGCGGTCGTCACCATCGCGGTGTCGAGCCGGCGCTTCGGCTTGAAGATGCCCGGCGTATCGACGAACACGATCTGCGCGTTGTCGTGGATGGCGATGCCGCGCACGATGGCGCGCGTCGTCTGCACCTTGTGCGTGACGATCGACACCTTTGCGCCGACGAGCCGGTTGACCAGCGTCGACTTGCCGGCGTTCGGCGCGCCGATCAGGGCGACAAAGCCCGAACGGGTTTCGGCAGGCTTTTCTTCAGTGGTCAATCGTCGGTCCCTTCGTTTTTCCAGACGCCTTCTCGCTTCAGGAAGGCGGAAGCCGCAGCCTGCTCGGCCGCCTGTCTGGTGCGTCCCATGCCTGAAATACCGGCAAA
>JBGTLX010000059.1:0-1748 GCA_041743855.1 Rhizobiaceae bacterium
CCCATCTCGAAGTCGACCTGCGGCTCGAATACCGAGATCTCCCACGAGCCGGCCGGGAAGATGGCGGCGCGGCCGAGCGTGAACAGGTTCTGGCTGTCTGGGTAGGTCTGCGCCTCGAAACCGTCGCCGAGATAGGGCTTCCATTTGGCGAGCGTCGCGAAGGGTTCGACCCATTGCGGCTCGGTCAGCTTCTGCTCGCCCTTGATCAGCGCCAGCCGGCCTTCCTCGCCTTTGTAGTAGTTCGGGGCGATGTTGTAGTAGCCCATCGTCGCCGATTCCCACTGGTCCTTGGTGCCCATGGCCAGGGGAATGTAGGTGCCGTCGGCCTTGATCTTGTCGAGCGCGGCGAAGAATTCGTCCTCCGTCGCCGGCGGCGTGATGCCGAGATCGGCGAAGGCCTTCTTGTTGTAGATGAAGCCGTGGATGACCGAGGCCATCGGCACGCAGAAAGTTGTCGCGCCGTCATCGGTGGTCCAGGCGGATTTTGCCACGTCGTTGAAATTTTCCATGCCCGGCAGATCGTTCAGCGGCGCGAGATAGCCGAGGTCGTATTGCGCCAGCGGCAGGTCGAAGGGGCGGCAGGTGATGATGTCGCCGGCGCTGCCGGCTTCGAGCTTGGCGTTGATGGCCGAATTGTATTCGGTGGGCGCCATCGGCGCGAACACGACCTTGATGCCGGGATTGGCGGCTTCGAAGGCCGGGATGATTTTTTCGTTCCAGATCGGAAGATCGTCGTTGCGCCAACTCTCGATGGTGAGCGTGACGTCCTGGGCGGCGGCCAGCCCGGCCGAGCCGAGCATGCTGGACGCGAGCAGCAGTCCTTTCAGTATCTTACCTGTCATTTCAGTCTCCCTGTGTTGACCTGTTTCAGGTTCTTGGTTGACGAGAAGCTGACGCTCCCCCTCCAGAGCCGTTCCATCCCGATCGGGGATGGGGCTCTATCTCGTTGCAGCATGACCCTTTCCGGGATCATGCTCCAGTTTCGACAGAGCCGGCCGGAGTTTCTGGCCAGTCCCGTCGAGCAGTTCCTTGGCCGACCCGAAATCGGCGGCGCCGGCGGCGAGCAGGATAGCGGATTTTACGGCCCCTCCGGTCTGATCGAGCAGCCTTTCGGCTTCTTGCCCGTCGCAGCCCGCAATCGCCGCCACAATGCCCGAGGCGCGCTTGCGCAGCTTCAGATTGTCGGCATGGAGATTGACCATATAGCCGTCGTGGACATGGCCGAGATGGATAGCGGCAAGCGTCGACAGCATGTTGAGGGCGATTTTCTGCGCGGTGCCGGCGCCCATCCGCGTCGAGCCGGCGATGAGTTCGGGGGGCGTCGCCAGAAGGATCGGCAGATCGGCCATGGTCAGGAGCGGCGAGCCGGCATTGTTGGCGATGGCGATGGTTTTCACGCCGCCCCGCGCCGCCTCCTCAAGCGCGCCGACCGCATAGGGGGTCGAGCCGCTGGCCGAGACCGCGATCAGGCAGTCGCCTTGCGACAATCCAGCGGCAGCGACGTCCTTGCCGCCCTGATCGGCATCGTCCTCGGGACCGCCGGCAAGATTGCTCAACGCTTCGTTTCCGCCGGCCAGAAGGATGACGATGCGGTCGAGCGGGATGCCATAGGTGCCGGGCAGTTCAAGCGCGTCGGCCAGCGCCATCAGGCCGGAAGATCCGGCAGCGGCATAGCCGATCCTGCCTCCAGCCGCCAGACATGCGGCCATAGCCGATGCCGCCGGCGCGATCTGGTCGATCGCTCCGCG
>JBGTLX010000060.1:0-1726 GCA_041743855.1 Rhizobiaceae bacterium
CCGGCGCCTGGGCGCCGGCCGGCTCGAGATAGCGGCCGACCTTCGTCGACAGCACGAAGCTGTCTCGATCGACGTCGCGCAACGCATGTCCTAGCACCAGCTCGGCTTGCCCGTGTCCGTACAGCGGAGCGCAGTCGAAGTAGCGGATGCCGAGATCGAACGCGCGCCGCGCGGCCGCTGCCCCCTGGTCGGCGGGCACGTGCCCATAGAATCCGCCAAGCGGACCGGCGCCGAAGCCGATGCGGGTGAGCGCGACACCGGTCGCTTCGATCTCGCGCGTCGGCAGCGTTCCCGTCATGGATAGAAAAGCCGTGGAAGGAACAGGACGAACCCGGGAACGTACGTGATGACCATCAGCGCCGCAAGCAGCGCGAGCAGGAACGGCCACAGCGCGCGCACGAACGTCTCGAGCTTGAGTCCCGTGATGTGCATGACGACGAACATGACCAGTCCGACCGGCGGCGTGACCAGGCCGATCATCAGGTTCAGCGTGACGACGACGCCGAAGTGCACGACATCGATGCCGAGCGAATTGACGACGGGGAGCAGCGTGGGCACGACGATCACCATCAGCGGCAGCGGCTCCATGAAGCAGCCCAGCACGATCAGCAGAACGTTGACCATCAGCAGGAACGTCCACGGCTCGGTGCCGAGCGCGATGAACCATGCGGAGATCGCGGCCGGCACGCCTTCCCGCGCCATGATCCAGCTGTACAGCGCTGCGCAGGCGACGATCAGCATCACCCGTGCCGTGTCGCACGCCACCTTGGCGAGGATCGCGGGGATCGCGGGAAGCCGCAGCTCGCCGAGCGCCAGGCCGATCAGCATCGCGTAGACCGCCGCGACGATCGCCGCCTCGGTGGCGGTGAAAACGCCGGAGAAGATGCCGCCGAGGATGATCACCGGCAGCATGAGGACGGGAATCGATCGGAAGACGTTGCGCGCCAGGGCGCCCCAGCCGGCCCAGGCGTCGCGCGGAAACGCCTGGCGCACCGCGATCACGTGGATGGCGATCATCAGGAACAGCGCCATCGTCAGGCCGGGCAGGAATCCGGCCAGGAAGAGCTTGCCGACCGACACGCTCGCCAGGCTGCCATAGACGACCAGCGGAATGCTCGGCGGAATGATCGGGCCGATCGTCGCCGACGTCGCGGTCACGACGGCAGAGAACGCGTGCGGATAGCCGCCGCGACGCATGATCTCGATCTCCATGCGGCCCATGCCGGCTGCGTCGGCCACCGCAGAGCCGCTGATGCCGGCGAAGAACACGCTCGCCACGACGTTCATCTGGCCGAGCCCCCCGCGCAGGTGCCCGACCAGCGCACGCGCGAGATCGACAAGGCGGCGCATGATGCCGCCCGAGTTCATGAACTCCGCGGCGAGGAAGAAGAACGGGATCGCGAGCAGCAGGAACTTGTCGGTTCCGGCTGCCACCTGCTGCGCGGCGACGATGATCGGCAGGTCGGGCTTGAACGCCAGGTAGACGAGCGACACGCCGAGCATCGCATACGCGACTGGAATGTTGAGGGCGAGCAGCAGCACCAGCCCCACGACAAGCAGCGTGGTCATGAGACAGGCCGATGCAAAAGGCGTCCGCCGGGACGGTGGATGACGCGGCGGCAGCGTCGCACCTTTTGCATCGGGCGAGCTTCAGGCGCGCACCTAGCAGCGGTCCGTCGGCGCGCGCCGCAAACGGCACGAAACAACGCGCATCTTGCGCGCGATT
>JBGTLX010000061.1:0-4837 GCA_041743855.1 Rhizobiaceae bacterium
GCCCGGCACCATGATCGCCGCGCCGACGCCCTGCAGGGCGCGGGCGAAGATCAGTGACGTCGTATTCGGCGCGATGGCGCAGATCGCGGAGGCCGTGACGAAAAAGGCGATGCCGGCAACGAAGGTCCGGCGCAGGCCGAAACGGTCGCCCGCCGCGCCCCCGACAAGGATAAGCGCGCCCAGCATCAATGCGTAGGCGTTGGAGACCCACTGGGCGTCGGCGAGGGTCGCGCCGAGATCGGCGCGAATGGCCGGAATGGCGATGGCCACGACCGATCCGTCGATGAAACCGAGCGCGGAGGCGAGAATCGCGGAGATCAAAACGAAACGCCGCTGCGATCGCGGGCAGAACGAGCCGTTCAGGGGCTTGCTGGTCTGTGGGACCGCCTCGACTTCGCATGGCGACTGCATGGCGAAGTTGATAGGGCGAAACACGCAGGGTCGCAACCCGACTACCGCCTGAGTGTTCAAGCTAGGTTCTTCGACGGGCCGTAGCGGTCGGGCTGGGTTGCCATTTGACATGCAGGTATTTACCTGCATATTATGTTTCCCATACGAGTGAGATCGATGCACGCCGACAAGGTTTTCAAAGCGCTGGGCGACCCGACACGCAGAAAGCTGCTGGACCTTCTTTGTGAAAAAAACGGGCAGACGCTCGGCCAGCTTTGCGAAGACCTGGACATGGCCCGGCAATCCGCCACGCAACACCTCGGGATACTGGAGGCGGCCAATCTGGTGAGCACGGTCAAGCGTGGCCGGGAAAAGCTGCATTTCATCAATCCCGTGCCGCTCCACGAGGTTTACGAACGGTGGGTGCGGAAATTCGAACGTCAGCGGCTCAGCCTGCTGCACGACCTGAAGAAAGAACTCGAAGGAGAATGACGATGACAATGACCAGAGAGACGACCAGCTTAGTTTACGTGACCTATATCCTCTCGACGCCGGAAAAGGTGTTCGAGGCCATAACCAAACCGGACATCGCAAGGCGCTACTGGGGCCATGAGAACGTCTCCGACTGGAATCCCGGTTCAAAATGGGAACATGTCCGCGCCAACGACGAACGGACCGTCGAACTCGTCGGCAAGGTCGTCGAGGTTTCGCCGCCGGCCCGTCTCGTTATCACCTGGGCGAACGCCTCGCAGGCCTCCGATTCGGCGGCCTACAGCCGGGTGACGTTCGAGATCGAGGATTACGAGAACATGGTCAAGCTGACTGTTATCCATGACGAACTCGAAGTCGGCAGCGGGATGGCGAACGGCGTCAGCAAAGGTTGGCCGATGGTTCTCTCCAGCATGAAATCCTTCCTGGAAACCGGCCGCGCAATCGACGTTTTCGCCAAGCCAAAGGCGGCCTGATCCGCCAGCGGGAGAATGACAATGACCAAGAGATATATCGGCGGATGTGCTTGCGGCGCGATCCGCTATGAAACGGGCAGCGAACCCATTTTCGAAAACCACTGCCAATGCCGCGATTGCCAGAAACGAAGTGGCGCCGGGCATGGATCCTATCTGACCTTCCCCCGGCGCGCCGATGTGACAATTACGGGCGAAGCGAACACCTGGCGGGTGGCGAGCGACAGCGGAAACGAAAAGGATCACGCCTTTTGCCCGATATGCGGAACGCCGGTCTATCTAACATTCGCCGAAACGCCGGAACGGATAGCGGTTCACGCGGCCAGCCTCGACGACCCGGGTCAATTCGATCCGCAGGCGGTCACCTACGGTATTCGCGGCCATGCGTGGGACACAATGGACTCCTCGTTGCGCAAATTCGAGCGAATGCCACCCGGATAGATTTCGCGGGGAGCAGTACGAAACAGCCGACAATGTTAGTGGGTTGCTAAGCTCGAAGCTGTCGAGACCGGCTGCGGGATCCATGGATCCCGAGCCAGCATCCTCGGATGTTCAAATTATTCGGCGAACTCGACCGAAACTCCGGCGCTGACCAGCTTGGCCAGTTCCTGCGCGTCCCAATTGGTCAGGCGCACGCAGCCATGGCTTTCGGTCTTGCCGATGGTGGACGGTTCCGGGGTGCCGTGAATGCCGTAGGTCGGCTTGTCGAGCGCGATCCAGATCGAGCCGACGGGGCCGTTCGGGCCGGGCGGAATGGTCAGGATCTGGTCGTTCTCGCCCTGCTTGAAGTTGATCTTGGGATTGTAGGTGTATTCCGGGTCGAAGGCGACGCGGGCGACCGCATGCGTGCCGGTCGGCGACGGCGTGTCCGAGGAGCCGATGGTCGCGGGATAGACCGCGACGAGCTTGTCGTCGGCGTCGAAGGCGCGCACCTGCTTGCCGGGCTTGTCCGCGACGATCCTTGCAACCTTGGTTTTCACCGGAGCGCCGATGTTGGCAACCCTAAGGATCGTACCGACGCGTCCGAAATTGGCCTCCGGGTTGAGCGACTTCAGATAGCCCTCGTCCATATGAAATTTTTCGGCGAGCATCTCCGAAGTCGACGTGTAGCCGAGTTTGTCGAGTTTCGCCTTTTCGCTGTAATCTTCCGGCACCGAAGCGACGAAAGGCCCGGCCGCGTCGGCGGCGGTAATCGTATAGGTCGTGAAAGGATCGCCGCCGCTCGCGGCGAGCGCCTGCTTGATGCCCGCCGTGTCGGTCGACTTCAGATTGTGTCCGGTGATGGAATTATAGGCCACGATCGCTTTGTCGACATTGCTGCCGAACTTGCCGTCGACCACGCCAGGCGAAGCGCCGCCGCGATCGAGCAGGATTTGCAGCGCCGCGACATCCTCGCGCGCGGTGAAGTCCATCGACGGCTCGAGCGGCTCCTCGATGATGATGGTCGGCGTTTCGGCAGTCTCGGGCGCGATTACCGAACTCTCGTCCAGCGGCGCCCGCTCGATCGGATCCCGGGCGACTATCTCGGGCTGTTCCGGCTGCGCTGGCGCGGCAAATTCCGGCTGCTCGGGTTCGGCGAAGTCCGGCTCTGGCGCAGCGGGAAGCCTGCGCCGCGGCGGCGCTGGAAGCGCCTCCGGCTGGGCTTCTGGCAAAGTGCGGGAATAATTATCGAAATCCTCGAGCGGCATGATCGGCACGCGGCCGAGTTTGCGCATGCGGTCCTGCCGCAAGCGCTCCATGTCCTCCGGATCGTCCAGATAATAGCGCTCCTGGCGCTCGCGCCTGGCTTCCTGGCGAAGCGGGCGGCGCAGCACGCGGCGAGGCGGCTCGACCGAAATCACTTCTCCGGTATAAGAATCGACGATTACCCGTCGGCCGAGTTCATCGACGTAGATTTCGATGTCTCCGGACTGAGCCAGCATGACACCGCCTTCGGCGATGCGCGTCGGAAAGGGCGGCTGACGGTCGCTGGAAAGTTCGGACGCCTGCGTGGCCAACGCTGAAAAACCGGCGGTGAACGCCGAAAAGACCATGATCTTGCGGAACATTTTTTCGATTTTCTCCGGTTCCGATTGCGCTGCGGTCGATGCAGAGCGCCAAATCGCTGCCTGCATTGTGCAGCAACGTAGAAGGCAGGCTAACGGTTGCAATATGAACCGGGCATGAAAATGGCCGCGCCAGGCGGCCGTTAACGATCCGCTAATGAACCCGGCCTGGCAATGGCTCGAGTTCGGCCTTTACCGCTTTGGAAGCTTGCCGAAAACCATATCGTGGCTTGCGCGAATATAGTCCCGCAGAGCGCTCGCATCCATGTTTTCGTCGTTCTGGCGCTGGATCCATTTCATGCCGCGTGATGCGAGATAGGGCGCCGGCCGCAAACCCGCCTGCTCCTTGAGAATTTCATAAGCCATGTCGGTGCACTTGAACGTGACGTGCAGACTTTCGCCCCCGCCCCAGCCTGCGATGGCGAAGACTTTGCCGCCCACCTTCCAGACATGAGCGCCGCCCCACTGAACCACGTGGCTCGTCGGGCCGAGCGAGGCGCAGAAGGCGTTGTATTCGTCCAACGTCATCTGCGCGCCTCCACGTTTTCTCACGCGGCCTTTTCGGCCTCGGCAAGCACCGCCTTGGGGCGGAAATTCAGGCGGTCCGATCCGGCGGTGATCTTGACCGCCGATCCGTCGCGTATCGTGCCAAGCAGGATCAGTTCGGCCAGCGGGTCCTGGAGTTCCTTCTGGATCACCCGCTTCAACGGCCGCGCGCCGTAGGCGGGGTCGTAGCCGCGTCTGGCCAGCCACTCGATCGCCTCGGCGTCGAGATCGAGCGCGATCTTGCGGTCCTCGAGCAGCGCCTCGAGCCGCTTGAGCTGAATTTCCACGATCCTGCCCATATCCTCGCGGCGCAGCCGGTGGAACAGGATGATTTCGTCGACCCGGTTCAAAAACTCCGGCCGGAACGACGCCCGCACCACGCCCATCACCTCGGCGCGCACGTCGTCAACATCCTGGTCCTCGCTCAGCGCCACCAGATATTCCGAGCCGAGATTGGAAGTCATGATGATCAGCGTGTTGCGGAAATCCACCGTCCGCCCCTGCCCGTCGGTCAGCCTGCCGTCGTCGAGCACCTGCAAGAGCACATTGAAGACGTCCGGATGCGCCTTTTCTATCTCGTCGAACAGCACGACCTGATAGGGCCTGCGCCGCACCGATTCGGTCAGCGCGCCGCCTTCCTCATAGCCGACATAGCCCGGAGGCGCGCCGATCAGCCGGGCGACCGAATGTTTTTCCATATATTCGGACATATCAATGCGAAGCAGAGCGTGCTCGTCGTCGAACAGGTAATCCGCCAAGGCTTTCGTCAGCTCGGTCTTGCCGACGCCGGTCGGCCCCAGGAACATGAACGAGCCGGTCGGCCGGTTCGGATCCTGCAGGCCGGCGCGAGCGCGCCGCACCGCTTTAGAAACAGCCTGCACGGCTTCGCCCTGG
>JBGTLX010000062.1:0-2300 GCA_041743855.1 Rhizobiaceae bacterium
GAGACGCCGGTGCGCTGGGCCAGCTCCTCCTGGGTCAAGTCGTACTCGGCGCGCAGCAGGCGCAGGCGGCTCTTCATGGCCGCGATGACCGGATGAAGGGGCTGACGACCCCGTACATGCCCCAAAACACGGGATAGACCACCCACATCGGCACACGCGGCGCCGCGAGGAATTGTTCGGCCAAGCCCCACAATACAGCCAGCGTGATCGTCGCGCCGGCCGCGGCGATTCCCTGTTTAACGGTGACAGCGCGAACGAACTCGTCCTGCGCGACCACCAGGCGATAGGCAGCGACAAACTGCGCCGCGACGCTGATCGCGGCGAGGCCGACGATCGCCGACACGGCAATGACGCCAAGCTCGGCGGCCACGGAACTGAAGGACAGAAAGGCGACCGCGGCCAGAAACATCAGCCAATTGGCGGAGGACCAGATCACGTACCGTTTCGACCAGAGCTGAACGTCATCCATAAGCGGAAACACCATTTGATGTAAGGTGATCCTTACTTACGGCCTCCGTTCATGTCAAGCATACCTTCCATTGCCGCCGCCAGCTCAAATTCCCTGCGTATAGCTGGCACAGCTCTGCATTGTGCCGCCCCGGAAACCGCGTTGCAGCGCTTCCTGACGCTGGACGGAGGTGCCGTGGGTGAAACTGTCCTCGACCGGGCGGCGGCCGGCGGAGCGTTGCAGCGTATCGTCGCCAATCGCTTCGGCCGCGCGCATTCCTTCCGCCATATCGTCGGCGTCGAGCGCGTCGCCGGAGCGGGCGACGTTCGCGGCCCAGACGCCGGCATAACAATCGGCCTGCAATTCCATACGCACCTGCAAGCCGTTCGATTGCGCCTCGCTCGCGCCGCCCTGTGCGGTGCGGATACGGTTGCTGGTGCCCGTGATGGTCTGGATGTGATGGCCCGCTTCGTGCGCGATGACGTAAGCGCCGGCGAAGTCGCCCGAGGCGCCGAAGCGGTTCGACAATTCGTCGAAGAAGGTAAGATCGATATAGATGCGCTGGTCGGCCGGACAGTAGAACGGCCCCATCGCGGCTTGAGCGGTGCCGCAGCCGGTATTCACGCCTTGCTTGAAAAACCTGATGATCGGCGGTGTGTAGCTCTGGCCCGCCTCCGCGAACAATTGCGTCCAGACTTGCTCGGTTGAGCGGTTCACGTTGCAAGCAAAGCGATGCACGTCGCTTTGTGTGCAGGCTTCCTCGTCCACCTTCATCGGGGTGCTACTCTGGGGAGCGCCAACCACGCCGGAGCCGCCGCCCGTGCCAAACAGGCCGCCGAGGCCACCACCGAACACCACCATCAGCACGATAACGACGATCACGCCCAGAATGCCGAAGCGGCTGGCGACGAGGCCGAGGACCATTCCCATGCCGCCACCGCCACCGCCGAAGCCGAACCCGCCGCCGCGACCGCCACCGCGGCCGCTGTCCTCCACGTTTGAGCCGAAATCGTCTCGGTCGAAGCGCATAATCCCTGCTACCCAAATAAAGTCCAGAATGGATCAAATTTTTAAAAAGATGAGACGGTTTGCACTATGTTGACTCAAGAAAGGAGTTCACGCAACATTCTGCCAAGTCATTGAGATGGATGATCGATTATCTAACAGGTTCAAGCCATTTTGGTGATATTCTGGCAGAAGTAATATAGTTTAGGAAGGCTTGAGATGCGTAAATTTCTGTATTCCTGCTTGGTTGTCGGCGCCATTTCGATCGCCACCGTAACTCCGTCTCGAGCGCAAGTCGAGGAGCAACCTATTGCTCAAGCTGGCGATCCGATCCCCATCGAGATCCTTATGCGTGACGGTTTTGCGGCAGTCGATGAGAGTCAAATGTCGTTTGATAGGGATGACTTTGGTAGTTGCGTCAGTATACAAAAGCGGATGCGCTTTGGTGGTTTCGAATGTACATACATAATGGGGTGTAACGCTCGGATTGTCTCTGTGCGAAGGCTCTGATCGTCTGCATGGATCGGGCGGGCTGCAATCTGCCATACGTTTGGCTCGCAATCTAGTTTGAAAGCGCTAGGAGTGTCCGCAAAGAAAAGCGAGACACTCCATGCTGCTTTCGGGCAAAACCGCCCTCGTCACCGGCTCCACCTCCGGTATCGGCCTCGCCACCGCCAAGGCGCTCGCGGCGGAAGGGGCCAACGTCATGCTGAACGGCTTTGGCGAGCCGGACGTGATCGAGGACATTCGCGCGCGACTCGAACAGGGCGGCGGCAAAATGCTGCACGACAATGCCGATTTGACCGACGCGGCGCAGATCGAGGCGATGATCAAGCGCACCGCGGCC
>JBGTLX010000063.1:0-3867 GCA_041743855.1 Rhizobiaceae bacterium
GATCGGCTGGGCCGAGCTGACGGCGACCATGGCGGTCGTGCTCGTCGCCATCGACCTCTGCTGGGTCGTCGCCGCCGCCCAGGCGCGAAAACTCCTGAAAAGCGAGCGCGCAATGAAGATCGCCAACCGCGTCAGCGCCACGACGATGGCCGGGGCGGCGGCGGCGATCGCGGCGCGCTGAGGGGCAAAAAGCTTACCGAGCCATTGCGTGATATTCGGCGTTCGGCCGCATGTCGACCGCCGCCGCCACCCGGTTCGACATGTTGAAGAAGGCCGCGGTCGAGGCGATGTCCCAGATGTCGCGGTCGGAAAAGCCGGCAGTGCGCAGCGCGGCGCGGTCGCTTTCGACGATCTTGTCCGGTGCCTCCGTGAGCTTGACGGCGAATTCGAGCATCGCCGTCTGTTTTTGCGAAAGCTGCGCGGCGCGGAAATTCATCACCATCATTTCGCCGAGCGCCGGGTCGCCCGACAGCTGGCGTACCGCCGCGCCATGCGCGGTCAGGCAATAATAGCAATGGTTGATCGACGAGACGGCGACCGCGACCATCTCGCGTTCCAGCTTCGACAGACCGGATTGGCCGAGCATCAGATCGTTGTACATATCGGTGAAGGCGCGCAGCTTTTTCTCGTCGAAGGCGTAGGACAAAAGCACGTTGGGGACCATTCCGAGCTTTTCCTCGCATTTGGCGAAATAGGCCCTTGTCGCCTCGCTCAAATCCTTTGCCGGAGTCAGATCCAGCGCCGTTACCCGTTCGTTCATCATCGTCATCTCCCGATCACATCAGGTCCGCATTTTCGCGGCAAAGCAGAGCAAAGGCCAGTCGCCAAATGCCGGTCATCTGCTACGATGACGGCAAAAGCATAAGGGGAGGAATTTTTGGCCATGGCCACCAGCACGAAATCCAGGGCCAAGACGAAGAAGCCGACCGTCCTGTCAAAAGCCGACGCAAAAAAACCAGGCCTTGCCGACTATCTGCTTGCCCGCGCACCGGCCGAGGATGCCGCTGCCTACGAGCCCGAAATGCTCGAGCGCGCGGCGCAACTGGCGCACAAAGCGGTTTCGATGCACCGTAAGGGGCAGTGCGTCGTCGCTGTCGATACGGCTTCGGGCGTCGTGCGGGATGGACGCGCGGTCACCGTCGTCACCGTCGTCAACGACAACATGCCGTTCCTGTTCGATTCGGTGCTGGGAGAAATTACCGAGACCGCAGGCGAACCGATGCTGGTGACGCATCCGGTGATCGTGGTCAGGCACGGCAAGACCGGCGTCGACGAGATCATCGGCGATGGCGGCTCGCCGAAGGACCAGGGCGCCGACCGGCTCAGCGTGATCCACGTCCACATCAAGCCGCTGTCGGCCGACGAGGCAAAGGGTTTGAGCGAGCGGCTGACAAAACTGCTCGGCCAGGTGCGCGCCGCCGTCACCGACTGGAAACCGATGCTGGCGCGGCTCGACCGCGCGATCTCGGAGTTCCGCTATGCGCCGGTCCCGCTCGACAGACAAGCCGTGACGGAAGCCGTCGCCTTCCTCGAATGGCTGCGCGACGACGATTTCACCTTTCTCGGCATGCGCGAGTTTCACTATTCCGGTGGCGAGAAAAGCGGCACGCTGTCGCGCTCCAGCCAGCCGGGCCTCGGCATCCTCTCCGACCCCGACGTGCTGGTGCTGCGCCGCGACGCCGATGTCGCCGCGACAACGCCCGAAATCCGCGCCTTTCTCTATGGTCCCGACCCGCTGATCGTGACCAAGGCCAATGCCAAGTCGCAGGTCCACCGGCGCATCTATCTCGATTACATCGGCATCAAAACCTACGACGCCAAAGGCGCGCTGTCCGGGGAACTCAGGATCGTCGGCCTGTTCACCTCGACCGCCTACACGCGCTCCGTGATGAAGATTCCCTACCTGCGCTCCAAGGCGCAGGCGGTGATTTCCAAATCCGGCTTCGACCCGGCCGATCATTCCGGCAAGGCGCTGATCAACGTGCTGGAAAGCTATCCGCGCGACGAACTGTTCCAGATCACCGTGCCGACTTTGCGCAAGCACGCCGAAGCCATTCTGGGCCTGGTCGAGCGGCCGCGCATCCGCGCGCTGGTCCGGGTCGACCAGTTCGACCGCTTCGTCTCGGTACTGACCTTCGGGCCGCGCGACCGCTACGACAGCCGGGTCCGCGAACGCGTCGGAGCGTATCTGAAGTCCGCGTTCGAGGGCCGGCTGTCGGCCTATTATCCGGCGTTTCCGGAAGGCGGGCTGGCGCGCGTCCACTTCATCATCGGGCGCTCCGGCGGCAAGACGCCAAAGGTCGAGCAGGCTTCTATCGAAGCGGCGATCCGCGACATCATCCGCACCTGGGAGGACGCGCTGCGCGAGGCCGCCGCCAGTTCCGGCGCGGATGCGGTGCTGACCGGCATCGCGCAGCGTTTCCCCGAAAGCTATCGCGGCAGTTTTTCGCCGGAAGAGGCGCTGGTCGACGCGCGCCGCATCGCGGGGATCGACGCCGACAATCCGATCGCCATCGATTATTACCGCCATGCCGGCCAGCGGCCGGACCAACTGGCGCTGAAAATCTATCACCATGGCCGCCCTGTGGCGCTGTCGCGGCGGGTGCCGATCCTGGAAAACATCGGCTTCCGGGTGATCAGCGAGCGCACCTTCGAGGTCGGCCACGAGCCCTCGGAGATGGTCTTCGTGCACGACATGGAACTCGAAAACGCGTTCGGTTCGCCGGTCGATCTTTCCGATGGAGGCAAGCTTTTCGAGGAGGTGTTTTTGTCGGTTTGGCGCGGGCAGGCCGACAATGACGGCTTCAACAGCCTCGCGCAGACCGCAAGGCTCGGATCGTCGGCCATCGGCATATTGCGCGCTTATGGCCGCTATTTGCAGCAGGCCGGCATCCCGCAAAGCCAGACTTTCGTCGCCGCCGCGCTGAACCGATACCCCGACATTGCGCGCGCGCTGCACGACATGTTCACGGCGCGCCTCGATCCGGCTTCCGCCAAGGACGGGGAGGTCACGGCCAAGCACATCAAGGCGAAGATCAAGGACGCGCTCGAAGAGGTCCCCAACATCGAGGACGACACGATCATCCGGCGCTATGTCAACCTTGTCGACGCATCGCTCAGGACCAATCATTTCGTTGCCGAAACGAAAGAGCGCGGCCAGTCTCTCGCGATCAAGCTCGATCCGCGCATGATCGACGGCCTGCCCGAACCGAAACCCTGGCGCGAAATCTTCGTCTATGGGCCTGAAGTCGAGGGCCTGCATCTGCGCTTCGGGCCGGTGGCGCGCGGCGGCCTGCGCTGGTCAGACCGGGCCGCCGACTACCGCACCGAAGTGCTCGGCCTGGTCAAGGCGCAGCAGGTCAAGAACGCGGTCATCGTACCGGTCGGCGCCAAGGGCGGCTTCTTCCCGAAGCGCCTGCCGGCGGGCGGTGGGCGCGATGCGATCTTTGCGGCCGGCACCAGCGCCTATGTGAATTTCGTCTCGAGTCTTTTGTCGATCACCGACAATCTCGACGGTGAAAAAGTCGTGCCGCCGAAAGGCGTCGTGCGGCGCGACGGCGACGACCCGTATTTCGTGGTCGCGGCCGACAAGGGCACGGCGACCTTTTCCGACATAGCCAACTCGATCAGCCAGGCGCATGGTTTCTGGCTGGACGACGCCTTCGCCAGCGGCGGCTCGGCGGGCTACGACCACAAGAAGATGGGCATCACCGCCAAGGGCGGCTGGGAGGCGGTGAAGCGGCATTTTCGCGAGATGAACCGCGACATCCAGACCCAGCCGTTCACGGTGGTCGGCGTCGGCGACATGTCGGGCGACGTGTTCGGCAACGGCATGCTGTTGTCCGACGAGACGCGGCTGATCGCGGC
>JBGTLX010000064.1:0-1664 GCA_041743855.1 Rhizobiaceae bacterium
TTCCGCCTCGGTCGCCATGACGAACAGCACCGGCTTGCCGGCAAGCATTGTCAACGGAGGCAAGCGCTATCCTTCCATTCCCTGACGGCCGACGATGCTCATCATCGTGCCGGTCATGGTGGCGATCAGTTTGGCCTCGCCGTCCTCGCCGATGGCATAAGCCTGCCCGTCGGCCACAATGATCGTACGGCCGGGCTTCGTGACCGACCCGCGAAACAGGAACCGCACGCCTCTGCCGGGCGCAAGCAAATTGACCTTGAATTCGATGGTCAGCACCGCTGCGTTTTCCGGCATCAGGGAAAATGCCGCGTAGCCACACGCCGAATCCAGCGCCGTGGAAATGATGCCCGCATGCAGAAAGCCGTGCTGCTGCGTGAGGGGCGGCGAAAACGGCATCTCGATCTCGATGATGCCGGGCGTGACCAGAGTGAGTTCCGCGCCGATCGTCGCCATGATTTTCTGCCGGGCAAAGGAGGCGCGAACGCGTTCTTCATAATCCGGATCGGGTATGATTTTGGCCGCCACGGTCCTGCCTCGGAATTTGACGGACTTATGACAAAGCGGCGCGCGGGGCGCAATCGGCAAGTGCTGCGGCGCCACATCGCACGGCTGTCAGTTCAGCCACAGTATGGAGCCGTTTAGCAGGGAGGCGAAACTCACCCAGGCCGCATAGGGGACAAACAGCAAAGCCGATACGCGGTCGCGGCGCCAGGCCAACGCGATGAAGGCAAGGATGGCGGCCAGCATGGCGAGCACCACCACAAGCCCGAGAGCGATCTGCTGGGCCCCGAAAAAGACCGGCGACCAGGCGAAGTTGAGGCCGAACTGGAGCCACCAGATCCACATCAGGCGGCTCGTCGGACCGCGCTGCCAGGTGCGCCACCCGGCGATGGCGATGAGAATGTAGAGAACCGACCAGGCCGGGCCGAACAGCCAGTCGGGCGGATTGAACCAAGGCTTTTCGAGCGCCCGATACCACGGTCCGGGAATGTTGCTTGCGCCCAGAAGCGTGCCGCCGCCCAGCACCAGGACGACGAAAAAGGTGAGCGGGAGATATCTCTGCACGTGACGCCTATCCGCGAGTTGCCTCGCATAAACTGGGCAAAAGCCGCTAAAGGTCAATGCGACGGCGCGGCCTGTCCTCGCGACTGGCCGCGCGTGATTGCGGCGACAAAAAATCCGTCCGTCCCGCTGCGGAGCGGCGTCAGCGAAATGCCGCGCGACGCATCGATCCGCGCGGCTTCTTGCCTCCCCGGAAATCGCTCGTCCCATAGTTTTTGATGATCGGCCGGTGAAAAGCCGGGCGTGCGAGCGAGAAAGGCGTCGATCTGATCGCGGTTTTCGGCGTCGAACACCGAGCAGGTGACGTAGACCAGCCTGCCGCCCGGTTTGACGTAGCGCGCGGCGGCGTCGAGGATCGCCGACTGTTCGGCGATGCGAATTTCGAGCTGTTTTGGCGTCAGCCGCCATTTGGCGTCGGGCCGCCTGCGCCAGGTGCCGCTGCCCGTGCAGGGCGCGTCAACCAGCACCAGATCCATCTGGCTTTCGAGGGTCGACAGTTCCGCAAGTTTGGACAGAACCTGGACGTTGCGGTTGTCGGAGCGGCGGATGCGGTCGAAGATCGGGGCCAGCCGCGCCTTTTCGGAATCATAGGCGAAAATCTG
>JBGTLX010000065.1:0-2416 GCA_041743855.1 Rhizobiaceae bacterium
TGAATGCCAGCTTCCAAAAGCTGGCGCATGCTGAAATCAGGCAGTGCCATTCGTATTTCCTTTCCGGTTAGCCTCCACGGACAAACGACATATTTGGGCTTGGTCCTTATCCGAAAAGTCTCACAACTTTTCGGGGCCAAGCCTTGAATGCCACCGGCGGTCGCCGCCGGATTTCTCCCGGTCGGAAACCAAAGTCCGTGTGTGGAATGAGACGGACTATAGACGCTGGGGGGCAGCAATGCAAGCCGCGTGGGGATCAGTCGGTCAGGCGGGTTCGACAAGCCGCTTGCGGGGAACGGTCTTGGCAAGCCGCGCTGCCTTGGAGCCGCGCACGCGCACGCGGCGGAACACGGCGACGATCTCCTCGCGCGAACATTCAATGGCGCCGAGCCTGACAGCCTTTGTCCGTTCGAAAGCGGTGATGTCGTAATGCGGCGCGGAAGTTCGCGGCGGCCCCTGGTAGACGAGCCGGTGGACGCCGAGCCGGGCGGCGAACCGATGCAGTTCGTCAGTGTCGTCGGCCATCAGATGGCACCAGCGGCGGCCGGCCCATTTCCAGATGGGGGCGTCGACATAGACGGACATCGAAGGGTTCCGACGCCGGCTATTTTGCGCAATCCGCTGCCGCCGCCTCGAACACCGCCAGATCCACCAGCTTGCCCTCGATGACGAAGTCGCCGTAGTCCATTTCGAGGTCGCGGGTCAGGCCGTTCTCGTAGAGCTTGAAACTGATCCGGTATTCCGGGGTCTCCTCGCCGGTCTCGTTGTCGGTGTCGAAATAGGCGATGTCGACCGGCCAGAACTGCTCACCGCCGAGCTTGGCGAGAGCCTTCAGCTCCGGATCGTTGGTCTCCGCGCCCGCTTTCTTGCCGACGATGACGGTGGTCGTCATCACCTTATCGGCGTCTTCCGAGCCGTCGAAAATGCTCGTCTCGTAAAAAGTCTCGCCGGCATTGGCCTTGTCGATCAGTTCGAACAGATGCTGGGTTGGAAACTGGGTCGCCGGCAGGTCGACGCTCTTGGTCACGGGCTTGTCGATCTGGACCTTGAGGCCGGGCGCCGCAAGCGTGGCGTTGCCACGCAACTCCTTGTCGAGGTTCTGGTCGGTGTAGGATTTGGTGGCGAAACTAAAACCTTTGCCGTCGGCCTCCTCGAAGGTGGTCGTCTGCTGGTCGGTGATCTGGGTAGCCTCGCTCGTGTTGGACTGCGTCACATAGCGGAAGCGCACCGTGTATCCCTCGCAGGCGGAGCCGCGCAGTTCGTAAACCATGCGTCCGCTGATGCCGGTTATGCCCGACCGCTCGGACGCGTTGCCGAGCGCCAGATCGTAAACCGCGCGATGCTGCACCAAAGGGCTCGCCGCGTTGGCTAGGCCGACTGCCATGAACGGCGATGCGAGACAGGCCAGGATCGCGAGGCGCGATGCGCGCATAGGGACACTCCAAAAATCGTGACGCAAACCGCCATCACATGAAAGCCGCCTCACCTAAAAAAAAGTCGTGGCGGAAGCGAGGCAAAAATAGCAGGTTCGAGGCCTGCACAAGAGACCTGCACAAGAGATAGGGAATGACGATGGGCGAAACAATCGAAAAGCGGCTTGCCGATCTCGGCGTCGTGCTGCCGACGGCCGCCGCGCCGGCGGCCAACTACCTTTCCTTCATGCAGAGCGGCAATCTGCTGTTTACCGCCGGGCAACTGCCGCTGAAAGACGGCAAGCTTCTGGCGACGGGGCTGCTTGGGCGAGATCTCGACACCGCCGCCGGCAAGGACGCCGCGAAACTCTGTGCAATCAACATTCTGGCGCAGGCCAAGGCGGCGCTCGGCGACCTCGAAAAGATCGGCCGCGTGGTGAAGATCACGGTTTTCGTGGCATCGACGCCGGACTTCATCGAGCAGCATCTGGTCGCCAACGGCGCTTCCGATTTTCTCGCAGCGGCACTCGGCGAGCGCGGCAAGCATGCGCGGGCGGCGGTGGGTGTCGCATCGCTGCCGCTGAACGCGGCTGTCGAAATCGAAGCGATCATCGAAGTCGCGTGAGCCGGAAACCGAGATGAGCGATCTTTCCTGGCTGACCGCGCGGCCGATCGCGCATCGCGGCTACCACGATATGAACGAGGCCGTGTGGGAAAACACGCTGTCGGCCTTTTCGCGCGCCATCGACAGGGATTTTGCCATCGAATGCGACGTGCATCTTTCGGCGGATGGCGTGCCGGTTGTCTTCCACGACGGCGATCTGACGCGCCTGACGGGGACAGAAGGCTTCGTCTGGCAACGGACTGCCGCCGAACTGACGGCGCTCAGGCTCGGCGGCACAAGCGATCACCCGCCGACGCTCCGGGAAATGCTCGATTTCGTCGATGGGCGCGTTCCCTTGGTGATCGAGGTGAAAGGAACTCCCGGACATGATGCCGGGCTG
>JBGTLX010000066.1:0-8220 GCA_041743855.1 Rhizobiaceae bacterium
GTGCGGTCGACGATCTCGCGCAAGGCGAAGGACGAATTGATCTTCGTCACATGCGGCATCGCCGTCAGCCATTCCTTGTGGATGCGCTCATAGTCCTGCAGATCCTTGGCGGCGATGCGCAATATGTAGTCGTATTCGCCCGACATGAGATGGCAGGACAGGACGTTGGGACAGCGCTTGACCGCAGCCTCAAACTCCGAAAGGGTTTTCTCGAACTGGCCCGACAGCGAGATATGGACGATGGCCGTCATCTGATGGCGCAAGGCTGCATTGGAAAGGCGCGCATGGTAGCCCCGGATGACCCCGGATTTCTCGAGATTGTCGAGGCGGCGCGAACAGGCCGATTGCGATAGCCCGACTTTTTCGGCCAGCGCCGCGTTGGGCATGCGACCGTCCTTTTGCAGAGCATCCAGAATGGCGATATCAATCCTGTCCAGCGACATTATTCGGTGTTCCTTCGAGAGATCGGTTATTTTGCGCAAGGACTAGCGAATAAGATGCCTTTGCGCAACGGCATTTGCAAACACGTTCGGCGCGATTCCTGCTTTAATCCCGGCATCGAACGACGTGGCCCATCGAGGCCGTTCTGGGAGATCAGGAAATGCGCGTAGGCTGCCCGAAGGAAATCAAGAATCACGAGTACCGCGTTGGCCTGACGCCGGGAGCCGTGCGCGAATACACGGCCAACGGCCACGAGGTTCTGGTCGAGACCGGTGCTGGCGCCGGCATCGGCGCTGACGACAACGCCTACCGCTCGGCCGGCGCAATGATCGCGAAGACGGCGGCGGACGTATTCGCCAAGGCCGACATGATCGTCAAGGTCAAAGAGCCGCAGCCCAGTGAATGGGTGCAGCTTCGCGAAAACCAGATTCTCTACACCTATCTTCATCTGGCTCCGGACCTCGAACAGACCAGGGGTCTGCTCGCTTCTGGCGTCACTGCGATCGCCTATGAGACCGTCACCGACGACCGTGGCGGGCTCCCGCTGCTTGCGCCGATGTCGGAAGTTGCCGGACGCCTGTCGATCCAGGCCGGGGCGACGGCGCTGCAGAAGGCCAATGGCGGACGCGGCGTGCTGCTCGGCGGCGTTCCCGGCGTGTTGCCCGGCAAGGTCACCGTCATCGGCGGTGGCGTGGTCGGCCTGCATGCGGCCAAGATGGCCGTCGGCCTTGGCGCCGACGTCACCATCCTCGACCGCTCGATCCCCCGTCTGCGTCAGCTCGACGACCTCTTCAATGGAAGGGTCCATACGCGCTACTCAACCGTCGAAGCTCTGGAAGAAGAGTGCTTTTCGGGCGACATCATCGTCGGCGCGGTGCTGATCCCAGGGGCGGCCGCACCAAAACTGGTGACGCGCGAGATGCTGTCGGGCATGAAGAAAGGCGCTGTGCTCGTCGATGTCGCCATCGATCAGGGCGGCTGCTTTGAAACCTCGCACGCCACCACCCATGCCGATCCGACCTACGAAGTTGACGGGATCATCCATTATTGCGTCGCCAACATGCCGGGCGCGGTGCCGGTGACCTCGGCGCAGGCGCTGAACAACGCCACGCTGCATTACGGCATCCAGCTCGCCAACAAGGGCATCAAGGCGTTGCTCGACGATCAGCATCTGCGCAACGGCCTGAACGTCCACAAAGGCAGGATCACCAACCGCGCGGTGGCCGATGCGCTCGGCTACGAAATGGCCGAACCGAGGGCCTTGCTGGCGGCCTGAGCGACCGCTCGCTATTCAAAAAAAAGCCCGCCGCGTGATCGCGGCGGGCCTTTTTTTCTATTCCCGGTCTTTCCGGGGGCCGGGCTACCTATTGCTGAAGAAAGTCGTCGATCCGGCGCAACGTGACGCGGCGGTTGCGCCAGTTCTCATTGAGCGTTGGCACGAGCAGATAATCCTCGCCATAACCGGCCGTTTCGATGGCGTAGCGCGGGATGCCGAACTCGTGCACCAGCGTCTGCCTCAGCGAGGCGGCGCGGCGCTCCGAAAGGACAAGATTGGAGGCCCGCGATCCGACGGCGTCCGTGTGGCCCTCGATCAGCACCGTGGAATCCGGATTGCGCCGGATCAGGCGTTCGAGCGCCGTGGCGATGTTTTCGACCTTTCCGTACTGCGAGTAGGGGATTTCGGCCGAGCCGAAGGCGAAATTGATGGACTGGATATCGATCGAGGGCGCCATGCGGCGAAGCTCCGGCCTTCGCTTGAACTCTCGCACCGTTACTCGCTGGTTCCGGCGCAGCTTGATCTTGGGCTCCGCCTGCAGCTGACGCTCGATCTGGCTGGCCGAAGGAGTGGTCGCCTGTGCGGACGCCAGCGTCGGAAACGAGAGAACCGCCACGATGGCGGCTGCAATGTGTCGGCGGTTCAGCATCGGTTTTCTCCAATGGTTGCGGGCGGGACGCCCGAGATGGCCAAGCATCCACCATCGCAAAAACCATCTGAAGCGACGATGAACGCGCAGTTCAAGGCCCGTTGCCGACTGCAACAGCAAAACCGGTTTCCTGAAAGATCGTGCCTGAAAGCGAGAGCCTCTGCTTACGGCCGCATCACGCTTTTCAGACGCTCATCGAGCGTCATCGGTTGCACCTTCTCCTGTTTTTGCGCGACCGGCGAGAAGCCCAGCTTTTGGTAAAGCGGCAAGGCCGCCGGGTGGTCGAGCGTGCAGGTCTGGACGCTCACCCGCTTGGGTTTTGTCGCCCATGCAGCCTCGATCGCCGCGCCAAGAAACCAGCGTCCCAGCCCTTGCCCGGTCGCGTGGTCCATCATTCCGAAATAGGCGATTTCGGTTTCTTCGCTCGATACCGGCTTGATATCGAAAAAGCCCGCCGGCGCGCCGTCGAGGTAAAGCACCCGTATGTCGCGATCGGCCTTGCGGATGCTCGCGGCAAGTTCAACATCGTCGAGGCGCAACACGGTGACCCAATGCCACTTCCGCCCCACGCGATCCATCAGGTAACGATAGAAATGCAGCGGCATGTCGCGCGTTTTCAAGAGTGCGAGCTGACGGTTCATCGGCGGATGCGAATAATTTGCCGGCGGCGTCTGCATCTCCAGAAACGTCACGGTGACGGGAATGATGTCCGGGACGCTTTCGCTCATGCTTTATCCTTGCCTGTGGCGACAGGCGTATCGGTGCGACCGCCCCACTCGCTCCACGACCCGTCGTAGAGCCTGTTGTCGTCGTTGCCGAGCGTTTCGAGCGCCAGCGTCAGGACCGCGGCGGTGATGCCGGATCCGCAGGACGTCACGACGGGCCGGGAGAGATCGATGCCGGCCTGCTCGAATATCGCTCGGATTTCGTCAGCCGGCAAAAGTTTCCCGTCGCGCGAAAGCGAGGCAGCGGGCACGTTCGACGCGCCGGGCATGTGGCCGCTGCGCATGCCTGGCCGCGGCTCGGGCTCGGCGCCGGTGAAGCGCCCGGCCGGCCGCGCATCGACTATCTGGCTTTCGCCGCTGTCAACGATGTGGCGCATATCGGCCAGCGAGGCGACCCGCTTTTCGTCGAACCTGGCGTCGAACAAGGTCGGCGCGATCTTTGTCGGCTCGGCCGTCATCGGCCGGCCATCGGCTTTCCAGCGGTCCGCGCCGCCTTCTAGAATATAGACTTTCCCCGCACCCATGACGCGAAACATCCACGAGACGCGCGCCGCCGAAAACAGCCCCGGCCCATCATAGACGACAATTGTTTCCTCCACCGAAATTCCCATCGAACCGGCGAATTGGGCAAAGAGTTGCTGCTTGGGCAGAGCGTGGGGAAGGTCGCTGTCCGGATCGACCACGAGATCGTGGTCGAAGAACACCGCGCCCGGAATATGCGCCGCGTCGTATTCGACCCTGGCGTCACGGTTTTGAGCGGGAAGATACCAGGAGCCGTCGACAATCGAGATCCCGGGCACGCCGAGCTTTTCCTGCAGCCAGTCGGCCGTCACGGTGAAGTGGTTCTGGTCGGACATGATTGCTCCAGTAAACGCGTTCGTACGCCAAATTACGCTGGCGGCAAGGGACCGAAGCGGATTCGAAAGCGCCGGTTTTCGCGCCCCTTCTTCTCGATCTTGCCGATGTGAATTTCGCCGACCTCTGCCGTTCGCACGACATGCGTGCCACCGCAAGGCTGGCTGTCCACCATCGCGTTTTCCCCGATGCAGACAAGCCTTATCCTGCCCGTGCCCGCAGGCGGCCGCACATTTTTGCTTTTGACCAAGCTCGGACTGGCGGCCAGTTCCTCATCGTTTATCCAGCGCGTGAAAACCGGATGATCGGCCCGCACCAACTCCATCAGCTGCGCGGTCACCTCCTCCCTGGAAAACCCAGACTCCGGAACGTCGAAGTCGACGCGGGAATCGTCCTCGCTGACCGACGCGCCGGTGATCGGATAGGGACACACCACGGTCAGGAGATGACAGGCCGTGTGCATACGCATCAGCCTCAGCCGACGTTCCCAGTCGATGGCAAGAAACACGGATTCGCCGACGCTTGCCGGGCTTTGTTCCGGCGCCGGAACATGAATGATTTCGTCCTTCGTCTCGCCGGTGATTGTCGCCGCGATCCGGATGCTGCTTCCATCGGCCAGATTCAAAAAGCCGGTATCGCCGGGTTGCCCGCCGGAGGTCGCGTAGAAGATCGATCGATCCAGAATGATCCCGCCCCGGTCATTGACATGAAGCACCCTGGCCTCGGCCTTGGCGAGGTAGGCGTCCTCCCGAAACAGCGCTTCCGTGATGAAGCCCATCAGGCAACCTGCTCGAACGGCGCGGCGATGTTGGGCGTTTGCTCCATCCAATCGGGAACAGGAAGGTGTTTGGAGCGCAGGAACTCGGGATTGAACAGTTTCGACTGATAGCGCGTTCCGAAGTCGCAGAGGATCGTCACGATCGTGTGGCCCGGTCCGAGTTCCCGCGCCAGCCGCATCGCGCCGGCGATGTTTATGCCGGATGAACCACCGAGGCACATTCCCTCTTCCTGGACCAGTTGGAAGACGATGGGCAGCGCCTCTTCGTCCGGTATCTGGAATGAGAAATCGGGCGTGAAGCCGTCCAGATTGGCCGTGATGCGCCCCTGCCCTATCCCTTCGGTGATCGAGCTTCCTTCCGCCGTCAGCTCGCCGCTGGTGTAGAAACTGTGGAGCGCCGCGCCGAGCGGATCGGCAAGCGCAATATTTACGGAACTGTTCCTGGCCTTGAGGCCGAACGCTACCCCGGCGAGCGTTCCGCCGGTGCCGACGGATGAAACGAAGCCATCGACCTTTCCGCCGGTCTGCGCCCAGATCTCCTCGGCGGTGGTGCGGACATGACCATCGCGGTTCACCACATTGTCGAATTGATTGGCCCAGATCGCGCCGTTGGGCTCGCCTGTCGCCAGTTGTTCGGCGAGCCGTCCCGAGATTTTCACATAATTGTTCGGGTTCTTGTAGGGAACGGCCGGAACCTCGATCAGTTCGGCGCCGAGCACGCGCAGCGCGTCCTTCTTCTCCTGGCTCTGCGTATCCGGGATGACGATGACCGTACGATAGCCGAGCGCCTTGGCCACCACCGTCAGCCCTATCCCGGTATTGCCCGCCGTGCCTTCGACGATAACCCCGCCGGGCAACAACAGGCCTTTCTGCTCCGCGTCCCGGATGATGAACAGCGCTGCCCGATCCTTGACCGACTGGCCGGGATTCATGAACTCGGCCTTACCCAGAATATCGCAGCCAGTCTCTTCAGAGGCGCGCCTCAGCCGAATGAGCGGCGTATTGCCGATCGCATCGATCACCGAACGGAGCATGAATGTTTCCTTCTTCCGATTTCGACCGTAGAAACGGTTGCTCGCCCATTCAAGACCGGAAATCGCCTGGAGCAGACGGATTTTCGGCTGTCTGTTCGTCATCGTCGCGGGAATGGGCCTTTTCGAAACTGATCCGCATTCCGTCATTCTGCGTATTGACGGGAAAACAGGCTTCGGTTTTCAGAGGCGGTGCTGAAAGACATGATGCTGGACACGATTGATACGATCGACGCCCTGATGGCGCGATATGTGGCGGGCGTGCTGCCCTTGCCAGCCCGTATTCTGGTGGAAACCCATCTTGCAATAAAAGACGGCAACCGGAGCCTGGTAGGCGGCATGGAAGCGCTGGCCGGCGAAGCTCTGGATGTTACGCCCCCGATCGCGGTCCCGGCGAGTGCGCTGCGTCTCGACACGATCTTTCGGTCTGCCGCTCCCGACCTTGTTGTGGCGGCACCCGGCGAAATTGAAGGCATTTTTCCCGCAGTTCTGCGCGATTTTGTTGGTTTCACCTCGGATAACGTTCCGTGGCGCACCAAAATGCCGGGATTTCGGGAATACGAGATCGGCGAAATCGATGGCTGCCATGTCACGCTTTTTTGGCTAAGGCCCGGCCGCAAGATTCCCGCGCATACTCATGAAGGATCAGAACTTTCGCTCGTTCTCGACGGCGCGTTCACCGATAGCAATGGCCGCTATGGCCGCGGCGACATTTCAGTCGCCGACGATACCGTGGATCACCGGCCCATGGCCGAAAAGGACCGACCCTGCATCGGTCTTGCGGTTACCGACGCCCCTCTTCGGCTGACCGGCCCGCTGTACCAGCGCCTCGGCGATATTCTTGGCCGTTAAGCCCCGCCGCTCCGTTCCCGCCTGATCCTCGCCCAATAATCGAGCCGCTTACGGATGTCCCGCTCGAAGCCGCGCTCGGGCGGATCATAAAAAATCATGCGGACCATCTTCTCGGGGAAATAGTCCTGCCCGGAAAAGCCCTCGGGCTGGTCGTGATCGTAAAGATAGCCCTCGCCGTAGCTTTCGTCCTTCATCAGCTTGGTCGGCGCGTTGAGAATGTGCTTTGGCGGCAGCAGCGAACCGTGCTCCTTGGCGGCCTGCGTCGCCGCCTTGAACGCAGTGTAGATCGCGTTGGATTTTGGCGCGGTGGCGAGATAGACGGCCGCCTGCGCGAAAGCGAGCTCGCCTTCCGGCGAGCCGAGATAGTCGTAGGCGTCCTTGGCCGCGTTGGCGACGACCAGCGCCTGCGGGTCCGCCAGGCCGATATCCTCGACCGCCATGCGCACCAGCCGGCGGCCGAGGTAGAGCGGGTCCTCGCCGGCGTCGAACATGCGGGCAAGGTAATAGAGTGCGGCGTCAGGGTCGGAGCCGCGCACCGATTTGTGCAGCGCCGAGATCAGATTGTAGTGGCCGTCCTGACCCTTGTCGTAGACGGGAGCGCGGCGCTGGACGATACGCTGCAGCGCGTCGGCATCGAAGGTCTCGCCGGATTTTGCCGCGCGCCAGACTTCTTCGGCGAGCGTGAGCGCGGCGCGGCCGTCGCCGTCGGCCATGCGCAGCAAAACCGCCCTCGCCTGTTCGTCGAGCGGCAGTGCTCGCCCCTCTGCTTCCTCGGCGCGGGTCAAAAGCTTGGCGAGGCTGTCCTCGTCGAGCGTGTGGAAGATGAGCACCCGCGCCCGGGACAGCAACGCCGCGTTGAGCTCGAAGGACGGGTTTTCCGTGGTCGCTCCGACCAGGATGACGGTTCCGTCTTCCATGACCGGCAGGAACGAGTCCTGCTGGGCGCGGTTGAAGCGGTGGATTTCATCGACGAAGAGCAGCGTCTGGCGGCCGTTTGCGCGGCGAAGCCTTGCACTCTCGAACACTTTCTTCAGATCGGCAACACCGGAAAAAACCGCCGAAATCTGCTCGAAGGACAATTCCGTTTCGCCCGCCAGAAGCCTGGCGACGGTGGTCTTGCCGGTGCCCGGCGGCCCCCAGAATATCATCGAACCGAGCGAGCCGGAGGCGATCATGCGCGTCAGCGCGCCGTCCTCGGCGGTCAGATGCTCCTGGCCGACAACTTCCTCAAGGCTGGCCGGACGCAACCTGTCGGCCAGAGGCCGTCCGGCCGGCGATTTCGCCTGTTCGGGTTGCTCGAAAAGATCCGCCATCATTCCACTCAAGGCTACCCAGCGCCGGCGAGCAAGCTCGCATTGCCGCCGGCGGCCGTCGTATCGACGCAGACGGCGCGCTCATGCGCGTAAGCCGCCGGATTGAGCACCTCCGTCACCAGCGGCACGATCGGGCCGCTGCGGGCCGCCAGGACCTGCCGGATTCTTCGGGCGGCCTCGTGCTGGCCCGAGAAGGCCACGACATCGACGACAAGCGAGCGCGATTCGACCGCATCCGGGGTACCGTCGATTGCCGCCAGCGGCAGGCCCTTTCCGGTCAGCGGCAGCAAGGCCGCCGGC
>JBGTLX010000067.1:0-4848 GCA_041743855.1 Rhizobiaceae bacterium
GCACGGGTGATGAAGGCCATGCTGGACATGGTCAAGATCGACGTAGCCGGCCTCGAGGCCGCCTATGACCGGCGAGCAGCCGCCGCCTGATCGTTACGCCGCGATGACGCGACCTGCGGCATTGCGGCGCAAGCTGTCGATCCGCGCGGCGGCTTCCGGGAATGTCGGCTTTTTTGATTTTTCTGGTCGGAGTGGCAGGATTCGAACCTGCGACCCCGTCGTCCCGAACGACGTGCGCTACCAGGCTGCGCTACACTCCGTGACCAGACGCGGGCTTATAGCCGCCACTCCGCGTTCCTGCAAGCGCGAACGGCGACGCGGACAGAATCGATCAGGACGCAGAGAGCCGCCATCCTTTCGGATGGCGGCTCCTCATCGCGTCTCGCTCACTGCGGTCGGGGATTGGGTCGATCGTTCGGCTGGTCCCGTCCTTCCTTGACGCACCCGGCATCCGACGAGTCGCAGCATTTGCCGCTCTGGAATTTCTGGATGCCGGGCTTGCGGATATCGCAGTCGCGCTGCTGCGGGGAGGTGGTCTGACAACCGGCCAAAACCGATGCCGCGAAAGCGGCAAGAAGGACATTGCGTAGAACGTTCATGATTTTCTCCGTGAGGGACCGCCTCTTGGTCCATGACGGTTGGTCGTGGCACACCACCGGAAGGTTCACCCCTCACCCGAAATTATTGTGACTGGCAATATTCCCGGGCGATGTGCCGCATTCGCCAGCGCCACAAAATGGCAAGCCGGTCATGTTTTCCATCGGAACGAAAGCGTTCCTAGGCGCTTTGCCTGAACCGTGTCTGGTCGATTGCGGCGTTCATCAACTGAATGGTGTAATCCTCGCGCGGGTTGTCGAAAATCCGCTCGGTCGGGCCTTCCTCGACAATCCGCCCCTGCTTCATGACAACGATATAGTCAGACATGGCGCGCACCACGGCCAGGTCGTGGCTGATGAACAGATAGGACAGATCGTGCGCGGCCTGGAGATCACGCAGCAGGTCGATGATCTGTTTCTGTACCGAGCGGTCCAGCGCCGATGTCGGCTCGTCCAGCACCACCAATTTGGGCTTGAGGATGATCGCCCGCGCAATCGCGATCCGCTGTCTTTGCCCCCCGGAAAACTCGTGTGCATAACGATTGCGCATGTTCTGGTCGAGGCCGACTTCGCGCAGGGCCTCGATGGCGCGCTTGTCGCGGTCCTTCGACGACAGGGCGGGCTCGTGGACGAGCAGCCCCTCGGTGATCACCTGGCCGATGGTCATGCGTGGCGAGAGCGAACCGAACGGGTCCTGAAACACCAACTGGAGTTCGCGACGCAGCGGCCGCATTTTTTCCCGGTCCGCGCCCGAAATGTCCCGATTTTCGAAGCGGATGGCGCCTTCGCTGGGCAGCAGGCGGAGCAGCGCGCGGCCGAGCGTCGACTTGCCCGAACCTGATTCGCCGACGATGCCGATGGTCTGGTTCTTGCGAAGCGCGATCGAGATGCGGTCGACGGCGCGCAGCAGCATCGGCGGTCCCTGCAAAAAACCGCCGCCGATCCTGAAGGTAACCTCCACCTGGCGACCTTCGAGCAGGATGGGGGCGCCTTGCGGCGGCGGCGGCTTTTTGCCGGTCGGCTCGGCCGCCAGCAACATCCTGGTGTAAGCATGCTGCGGCTGCGCGAACACCGCTTCGGCCGCGCCCTCCTCGACGACTTCGCCGGCGCGCATCACATAGACCCGGTCGGCGAAGCGGCGCACGATTCCCAGATCATGGGTGATGAAGACGATCGCCATGCCGAGTCTGCGCTGCAGATCGGCAAGCAATGTCAGGATCTGCGCCTGGATGGTGACGTCGAGCGCCGTTGTCGGCTCGTCGGCGATGAGAATATCCGGGTCGTTCGCCAAAGCCATGGCGATCATGACGCGCTGGCGCTGACCGCCCGAAAGCTCATGCGGATAGGAATCGATGCGCCGCTCCGGCTCGGGTATGCCGACCAGTTTCAGGAGTTCCAGAACGCGTGGACGAGCTTTCTTCCGCGAAAAGCCGCCATGATGGATCAGTGGCTCGGATATCTGGCGTCCGATCCGGTAGAGCGGATCGAGCGATGTCATCGGTTCCTGAAAGATCATGGTGATCTTTTCGCCGCGCACCTTGTTGAGGCGGCGTTCCGACAGTCCGATCAGTTCCTGGTCGCGGTAGCGGGCCGATCCGGAGGCGCGACCATTGGAAGCCAGCAGTCCCATCACCGCCATCATCGACTGGCTTTTGCCCGAGCCGGATTCGCCGACAATGGCTACCGTTTCGCCCCGGCGGACATCGAAATCGACGTTTCTTACCGCGCGCACCTCGCCGTCATGCGTGCCGAAGGTCACGTTGAGGCCGCGAATGCTCAGGATGGATTCGGTGTCGCCAGCCATCTCAGCGATCCTTCGGATCGAGCGCGTCGCGCAGGCCGTCGCCAAGGAAATTGAGCGCGAACAGGATGACGGTGAGCGCGATAGCGGGATAGATCAGCAGCCAGGTCGCGCCCTGGATGTTGGCCGCGCCGTCCGAGATCAGCAGGCCGAGGCTGGTCAGCGGTTCCTGCACGCCAAGGCCAAGAAACGACAGCAGGCTTTCGAGCAGAATCGCCTTGGGTACCAGCAGGGTGACGAAGACGACGACGGGCCCAAGCGTGTTGGGAATGATGTGACGCCGCAGAATGCCGGAATTGTCGACGCCCAGCGCCTCGGCGGCTTGCACGAATTCCTGGCGTTTGAGCATCAGCGCCTGACCGCGCACGATCCGGGCCATGTCCAGCCATTCCGTCGCGCCGATGGCGATGAAGATGAGGATGAAATTGCGCCCGAAGAACACCACGAGCTGGATGACGAAAAAAATAAACGGCAGCGAATAGAGGATATCGACGATGCGCATCATGACGCCGTCGACGCGGCCGCCGAGAAACCCCGCGGTCGCGCCGTAGGTGACGCCGAACAGCAGCGCCATGACGGACGCCAGGACGCCGATTGCCAGCGAGACGCGGATGCCGATCAGTATGCGCGACAGAAGATCGCGTCCGTTCGAGTCCGTGCCGAAAATGAAGCGCAGCCGGTTGACATCGGCGACCATGACGCCGCTCTTTTGGTCCGCGCTCAACTCTTCTATCCGTGCGTTCTCGAACAGGTCGGAGCGGTCGACATAGCGCACGATGCGGGGATCGAGCGCCTCGTCGCTGTAAATAGGCGCGCGCGCTGTCGTACCCTCCACCACCACGGCGCCCATCTCGACGCGGGCGCGGCTCAAAACGCTCTCGAAGGCCGGAACGATGCTCTCGGTCTTCGGATAGGCCTCGAAACTCGCCGGCGCGCGCACATATTGCGGGTAAATCCGGTCGTATGGGTGCGGGGCGGCCAGCGGACCGACGATGCCGGCAAAGGCGAGAAGCAGCAGCACGGCCGCGCTCGCGACAGCCGCTCTGTTGCGGCGCAGCCGCCGCCAGGCGTCCTGCCAGAGCGAACGACCGGCGACCGTCATTTCGAGACCGGGGGCTGCAACCAGAAGTTCTGGGGCGGCGTGGGTCGGGGTGTCAGTCATAGCGCACCCTCGGATCAAGAAGGGCGTAGAGAATGTCGACGATCAGGTTGAACACCACCACGAAGACGGCAATCACGACCACGGTTCCCATGACCAGCGTGTAGTCGCGGCCCAGCGCGCCCTGCACGAAATAACGGCCGATGCCCGGTATGCCGAAAATGGTCTCGACGACGACCGAGCCCGTCAGCAGCGCGGCGGCGGTCGGCCCGAGATAGGACACGACCGGCAGGATGGCCGCGCGCAAGGCGTGCACACCCACGACAATATGTGTCGGCAGGCCGTAGGCTCGCGCCGTGCGCACATGGTCGGAGCGCAGCGCCTCGATTGTCGCGCCGCGGGTCAGGCGGGCGATAATGGCGATCTGCGGCAAGGCAAGCGTCGCCACCGGCAGGATCATGTGGCTGATCGAACCGCCGTTCCAGCCGCCGGCAGGCAGCCAGCCCAGCCATACCCCGAACAGCAGGCTTAGCACCGGGGCAATGACGAAGGGGGGGATGGTGATCCCGAAGGTCGCCGTGCCGACGACCGCGTAATCTATGAGCGTATTTTGCTTCAGCGCGGCGAGCGCGCCCAGAAACGTGCCGATCACCAGAGCCAGGGAGATGGCCAGCCCGCCAAGCTGGATCGAGACCGGCAGCCCGGTGCGGAACAAATCGACCACCGAAAAATCGCGGCGGGTGAAACTCGGCCCAAGATCGCCCTGCAACAGATTCAGCAAATAGTGGCCGTACTGATAGAGCAACGGCTTGTCGAGATTGTAAGCCCGGTTCAGATTTTCCATGATCAGCGGGTCGAGCGGCCGCTCGAGGTCGAACGGCCCGCCTGGCGCCAGCCGGATCATGAAGAAGGCAAGCGTGACAATAATGAAGAGCGTCGGCGCAGCGCCGGCAAAACGCCTCAGCACATATGCGAGCATTTTTTTACTCCGCCGGCCGCCTGAACCAAACACCGATCGCGACGCGACGTTCCATACGCAAGCCGGGCGGCCCGCGCATGGAGCATTTGCATCGCCGTTCGATCAGCCTTCGATCGACAGATAACGCGTGCCGTGGACGTCCTGGATGTTGTCTTCCCAGCCTTTCAGCTTGGTCGAAACAAGCGCCCGCGAGGAATAGTAAAGGATCGGAATTGCCGGGACTTCCTTGAGGAAGACCGCCTCGGCCTGGCTGAGAAGTTTGGAGCGCTCGGCCAGATCGATGGTGGTTTCAGCCTTTTCCATCAGCGCGTCATATTCGGCATTTTCCCAGCGCGGATAGTTGAAGCCGAGATTGTCGCTTTCGAACAGGAAA
>JBGTLX010000068.1:0-14280 GCA_041743855.1 Rhizobiaceae bacterium
CGCAGCGCTTCGGGAACGGCGCGGTTGATGATCTTGAAATAGCCGCCGCCGGCGAGTTTCTTGAACTTGACCAGCGCGAAGTCCGGCTCGATGCCGGTGGTGTCGCAATCCATGACCAGCCCGATCGTGCCGGTCGGCGCGATCACGGTGGCCTGCGCGTTGCGAAAACCATGCTCCTCGCCGAGTTCGATGGCGCGGTCCCAGGCGGCGCGGGCATGCGTGACCAGGGCCGCCTGTTTCAGATCGGAGGCGACGAGCGGCACCGGATGGACGGCGAGCTTTTCGTAGCCGTCTCTATCCCCGTAGGCTGCGCGGCGGTGGTTGCGCATGACGCGCAGCATGTTTTCGGCATTGCGGTCGTAATCGCGGAAAGCGCCGAGTTCGCCGGCCATTTCGGCCGACGTCGCGTAAGCCGTGCCGGTCATGATGGCGGTGAGCGCGCCGCAGATGGCGCGGCCCTCGGCCGAGTCGTAGGGAATGCCGGAGGTCATCAGCAGGCCGCCGATGTTGGCGTAGCCGAGACCGAGCGTGCGGTATTCGTAGGAAAGTTTTGCGATCTCCTTCGACGGGAACTGCGCCATCATGACCGAGATTTCGAGCACGATGGTCCACAGGCGAACGGTGTGTTCGTAGGCCGCGATGTCGATGTCGCCGCCGGCCTGCCGGTAGGGCAGGAGGTTGATCGAAGCGAGATTGCAGGCGGTGTCGTCGAGGAACATGTATTCCGAGCACGGGTTCGACGCGCGGATCGCGCCGGCCGATGCGCAGGTGTGCCAGTCGTTCATCGTCGTGTTGAAGTGCAGGCCCGGATCGGCGGACGCCCAGGCGGCGTGGCCGATCTTTTCCCAGAGGTCGCGCGCCTTCAGCGTCTTCATCACCTTGCCGTCCTTGCGGGCTGTCAGGTTCCAGTCGCCGTCGGTCTCGACCGCACGCAGGAAATCGTCCTTGAGCGAGACGGAATTGTTGGAGTTCTGGCCGGAGACGGTGAGGTAGGCTTCCGAATCCCAGTCGGTGTCATAGGTCTTGAAGTCTATTTTTGTATAGCCCTGTTTGGCGAACTGGATGACTCTGCTGACGATGCTCTCCGGCACGGCGTTCCGCTTGGCAGCGCGGATCTCGCGCTTCAGGGCCGGGTTCATCAGCGGGTCGTAGCAATCGTCGCCCGTACCTTCGCAGTTGACGCAGGCCTTCATGATGGCCGCGAGATGATTTTTCACGATCTTGGAGCCGGTGACGAGCGAGGCGACCTTCTGCTCCTCCTTCACCTTCCAGTCGATGTAATCCTCAATGTCGGGGTGGTCGGCGTCGACGACGACCATTTTTGCGGCGCGGCGCGTGGTGCCGCCCGACTTGATCGCGCCGGCGGCGCGGTCGCCGATCTTCAGGAACGACATCAGGCCGGACGAGCGCCCGCCGCCCGACAGCTTTTCGCCTTCGCCGCGCAGATAGGAGAAGTTGGAGCCGGTGCCGGAGCCGTATTTGAACAGGCGCGCCTCGCGCACCCAAAGGTCCATGATGCCGCCCTCGTTGACGAGATCGTCGGCGACACCCTGGATGAAGCAGGCATGCGGCTGCGGGTGTTCGTAGGAAGATTTGGAGCGGGTCAGCTTGCCGGTGAACGGGTCGACGTAGAAATGGCCCTGGCCGGGGCCGTCGATGCCGTAAGCCCAATGCAGGCCGGTGTTGAACCATTGCGGCGAATTGGGCGCGACGCGTTGCGTGGCGAGCATGTAGGACAGCTCGTCCTTGAAGGCGCGGGCGTCATCCTCCGTCTTGAAGTAACCGCCTTTGAAACCCCAGTAGGTCCAGGTGCCGGCCAGCCGGTCGAAGACCTGGCGGGCGTCGGTTTCGGAGCCGTAGCGCTCGCTCTCGGGCAGGAGGGCAAGGGCGGCTTCGTCAGGAACCGAGCGCCAGAGAAAGGAGGGGACGTCGTTTTCCTCGACCTTCTTCAGCCGCGCGGGCACGCCGGCCTTGCGGAAATATTTCTGCGCGAGGATATCGGCCGCAACCTGGCTGAACTGCGCCGGCACGTCGATATCGGCCAGCCGGAAGACGACCGAGCCATCCGGGTTCCTGATTTCCGAAAGCGCCTTGCGGAATTCGATCTCCGCGTAAGCTGCCCCCTCTTGTCCAGGTTGGCCTGGCTTGGTGAAACGCCGTTCGATGCGCATTGGTCTGGTCCCTTTGATCAAGTCTATATATAGCGTCTTTTCCACAGGCCTTCACGGCCTATTTCTAAACACGCAGGTCCGCCGCTTGCCGGAACGCGAAACGCTCCGGCACTCCATTCGCAGTCGCTCGCCAGTCTGTCGGTCAAACCCCGTACGGAGATCGCTCCGACCAGTCGACGAACCTCCGCGGGTCCCTCAAACTGAAACTCTTTTGTGATTCCCTCCGGAGAGGAAGGTCACATTATCTAGCGTCGAACCTACCTGCAAACACTAAATATAGTGTTAACAGACGATTTACGCCAGTCCCACTATTTTCACGACCCGCCCCCCGGCAAGCCCAAAAATCATCGCTTCCGCCTGCCTCGTAAACGGGCGGAATGCCATAGAACGCATGAAATCCGGGAAAAAGACCGGGGGTCGAAACTTTCCGGCCGCGCCCTCAACACGAGCACATGATCCATAAAAGGCGACTCGTTTGCCGCCGTCAAGGATTCGTTTGCGTAAGTTTTATGACCCCAACATGTTGTGTGCCGACTATGTGGATAACGGGGAGAACCGGCGATTTTACGGGTTGGGAGTAGCACTAATGCCGCCCCATGCCGTCGGCATTAGGCGCAATGCGTGTTTTGCAGATTCGACTAAGGCTGGATACCAGTCGCCAAGCAAGCCGGCGAATCAAGGAACAGGGTTGCGCGCTAGCCTAAGCGGCTGCCGCAACCCGTCAGGCAAATTTGCGCGGGTCGGCGCCGAAGGCTGCGATCAGGCGGCTGAGGTCAGGCTCGGCGACCATTCGCGCTGCTTGCGCCACCGAAACCCATTTGCGGACGCGCTGGCGCTTTTCCTTCCACTTGTCGGAAACGGCATCGACCTCGAGCGGATAGACCAGCACTTCGCAAGCGACCTCGTCGCCCGACGCAAGCGTTTTCGAGTAGAAATAGCGGCCGGCCTCGCTGTGCGAAACGGCTCCGGCCAGCCCCGCTTCCTCGACGGCTTCCCGGGCGGCGGCGTCGTAAAACTCTTCGGCGCCTTCCGGCCAGCCCTTGGGCAGGATCCAGCGCCCGCTGTCGCGGCTGGTGATGAGCAGAACCTCGACGCCGTCGCCGGCCTTGCGCCAGGGCAAGGCGGCAACCTGCAGCCGGCACGGCGACCTGCCGAAAAATCGGCGCACCGTTTCGAGAAGCGGTCTGTGGGTCAGCGGGTTCCTGTACATGAAAGCGCAAGCCTGAGTGCCAAGTTAGTTTGCCGTCTCACGAATGATACGGGTTAATTATATGTAATAACAGTAAAAATCCAGATAACGCGCGACAAAAACGCATTCCGATTGCGACAATGGTGAAGAATCCACTGCCCTGAAGCCCGGCCGGAGCGTTCGAGACGTCTCGAATCAGCCCGAACCGCTGCCTATACGAGCGCTGAGTCGCCGAAAAAAGAAAGCGGCAGTCTCGACCGAATGCAGCGGCGGTCAGCCGGCGTGGTCGTCCGAGATCGGCTTCTGATAGGTGAAGCCCATGTCCCACGGAAAATAGATCCAGGTGTCCTGCGAGACTTCGGTGACGAAGGTATCCACCAGCGGGCGACCCTTGGGCTTGGCGTAAACGGTGGCGAAATGCGCCTTGGGCAGCATGGCGCGGACGATCGCAGCAGTTTTGCCGGTATCGGTCAGATCGTCGATGATCAGCACGTTCTCGCCGTCGTTTTCGATCAGCGACGGCGTCACCTCCTTGAGCACGGACAGCTGACCCTGCGATGTATAGTCGTGGTAGGAGGCCACGCAGACGGTTTCGATGACGCGAATGCCGAGCTCGCGAGAAATGATGGCGGCCGGGACGAGACCGCCGCGCGTGATGCAGACGATTGCTTTCCATTGCCCATTAGCGCCGGCAAGACGCCAGGCCAGCGCCCGCGCATCCCGGTGAAACTGGTCCCAGGAGACAGGAAAGGCCTTTTCGGGAAGGGACATCGGCGCGGCACTCCGGTTCTCGCGCAACTGGCGCGGAATGCGTGCGGAACTAGCCGGGAAAGCGGGCTGTTGGCAAGCCCGGCCGAGGCAGACGACGGATCGGCGGCCGAAACCGTCGCGGCGGGATCGGCACGGCTCAGGAAACCGGCGCGAGGCCGGCGACCATCTCCTCGACCGCGATGCGCGCCGCGTCGAGCGCTTCCTGTGTGCGGGCCCGCACCACCAGTTCCGTCCAGAAGCGGCCGTCCTGATATTTCGGATAAGAACCGATGATCGTGTCGGGATGGGTTTTCTGGATGGCGCCCAACGGTCCGCCGATGAGGCCTTCGCCGAACTGGCACTCGACGGTCGCCGAAAGCAGTACCGCGCCCGTCGACAATGTGGGCACGACATTGTCTAGCATGGCCTGGAAGATGGACGGCACGCCGGCCATGACGTGGACATTGCCGATGCGAAAGCCGGGCGCGACCGATACGGGATTGGCTATGTGCGCCGCGCCCCGCGGCATGCGCGCCATGCGCTTGCGGGCCTCATTGAACTCAATGCCGCGCGCCGCATAGCTGGCCTCCAGCAGGGCGTAAGCTTTGGCGTCGTAGTCGCAGGGCACACCGAACGCCTTTGCGACGGAATCGGCGGTGATGTCGTCATGGGTCGGCCCGATGCCGCCGGTGGTGAAGACATAGGTGTAGCGCCGCCGCACCGCGTTGATCGCGGCGACGATCTCGGCCTCCTCATCGGGCACGATCCTGACCTCTTTCAGGTCGATTCCGATCGCGGTCATGATGTCGGCGAGGTGGCCGATGTTGCGGTCCTTGGTTCGGCCGGAGAGGATTTCGTCACCGATGACGACCAGGGCGGCGGTGACAATTTCGGACATTTTCGGGAACCTCGAAGGGCGGAAAAATCTGATAGCGCGGCAAGGCCGGTCCGGCAATGGCTCTGTTTTGTGAACAATCTGTAGGTATCTGCGTTGTTTCCATCGAACGATGCCGGCCCTAGATGGGAGGGCAGGGCGTCCGAAGGCGCCAAAAATTCAATCGATGGAGAAGATCATGTCCAAGGTTCTGGTGCTTTATTATTCGAGCTGGGGGCATATGGAAAAAATGGCGAAGGCCGCCGCAGATGGCGCGCGCGAAGCCGGCGCGGACGTGACGATCAAGCGCGCCCCGGAACTTGTGCCCGAAGCGGTGGCCAAGGCTGCCTATTACAAGCTCGATCAGGAAGCGCCGATCGCCGATCCGCTGGAGCTTGCCAATTACGACGCGATCATTCTGGGCATCTCGACGCGCTATGGTGCGATGTCCTCGCAGATGAAGAATTTCATCGACCAGACCGGCCCGCTCTGGGCCAAGGGCGCGCTCGTCGACAAGGTCGGCTCGGTGATGTCGTCGACAGCCACTCAGCATGGCGGCGCGGAGTTCGCTATCATCAGCGCGCAGGTTTTCATGCAGCACCAAGGCATGATCATCGTGCCGCTGTCCTATGCCTATCAGGGCCAGTCGGGCAATGATGTGGTGCGCGGCGGTTCGCCTTACGGCATGACCACCACCTCGGACACGGATGGTTCGCGCCAGCCTTCCCAGCAGGAACTGGAAGGGGCGAAATTCCAGGGCAAGCGTGTCGCCGAGATCACGGCCAAGCTGCACGGCTGAATCTGCTACAAGTGCGACGGACGTTCCGGTTTCGGATCGTCCATCGTTCTGTCAGGAACGGATCAATGCATGCCGCGTTCGATAGGCAAGGAGCGAAGGAGAGCCGACATGAATCCAGCAACGAACAATCCCCAATCGGACAATCTCGTAATCGAAGATTTTGCGGGAGTGGTGACGGTGAGCTTCTCGGATGCCATCATCGCCTCGAGCGACAAGGCAAAAATTCTTCGGGAGCAGGGCCATGAGCCGGTTTTCTATATTCCGTTCGAGGACATCTATTTCGATTTCCTCGATAAGACCGACGCGAGTTCGCATTGTCCGCTGAAGGGAACGGCCAGCTATTGGCGCGCAACCGCGGTGGGGGAGTCCGCCGACAAGGCTATGTGGGCCTATGAGACGCCGATCCCGGAAGCCGCGGCCATCGCGGGTCATGGCGCTTTCTACCCAAAGGTGACCCGGATCGAGGTTGTCCCGGCGGAAGATCGGGAGCACACGGTTCACATTGTGGAGTAGGCCGCGGCAGCGGCGATGCTGATCGCCACGTTCAATATCAACAATGTCAACCGCCGCCTCGACCATCTGCTGGCGTGGCTTGCAGCGGCAGCGCCCGATGTCGTCTGCCTGCAGGAGTTGAAATCCACCGACAAGGATTTTCCCGCGCAGGCGCTTAGCAAAGCAGGCTATGGCGCGGTGTGGAAGGGTCAAAAGACCTGGAACGGCGTGGCCATTCTGGCCAAGGGCGGCGATCCGGTGCTGACCCGTGACCGGCTTCCGGGCGGCCCCCAAGACGACCAGAGCCGCTACATCGAAGCCGCCGTGCAGGGCGTGCTCATCGCGTCGCTTTATGCGCCGAACGGCAACCCGCAACCAGGCCCGAAATTCGACTACAAGCTCGCCTGGATGAAACGGCTGCGCCAGCACGCGGCCAAATTGCAGGCGATGGACGTGCCGGTGGTGCTGGCCGGAGACTACAATGTCGCCCCGACCGATCTGGATATCTATCCGACGAAATCGTGGGATGACGATGCGCTGATCCAACCGGAAAGCCGCGCCGAATTCAGGAAACTGGTTGACGGCGGCTGGACTGACGCGGTGCGCAAGCTAAGCGCGGACGAGCGCATCTATACCTTCTGGAGCTACAAGCGGAATCGGTGGGCGCGCGGTGCCGGGCTGCGTCTCGACCATTTGCTGTTCAGCAAGGGTTTGGCGGGTCGGCTACTCGCGGCAGGTGTCGACGCGCAAGTCAGGAGCGTCGATGGCGCGAGCGATCATGCCCCGGTCTGGATCCGGCTGGATTGACTCAAGGGGTGAGTGCAACGAGCCGGAAGTTCCGTCTTGCGGCGTCACGCGTCCCGCCTCTGTTCGAGATAGCCGAGAAAATCGCCCATCCACGCCTTCACGTCGTATTGCCTGATCTTGGCCAGCAGGGCGGACTGGCGGGCCTGACGTTCTTCCAGAGGCATGGTCAGCGCTTCCAGAAGTTTTACCGCCATGTCGTCGACATCGTATGGATTGACCATCAGCGCCTCCTGCATTTCCTCCGCCGCGCCGGCGAATTGCGACAGCACGAGTACGCCCGGATTGTCGTCATCCTGCGCCGCCACATATTCCTTGGCGACGAGGTTCATGCCATCCCTGAGCGGACTGACGAAGCCGACCTGGCTGGCGGCATAAAGACCGGCAAGCGTCTGTCGTGGCACGCTGCGGCGAATGTAGTTTATCGGGATCCAGTTGAAATCGCCGAACTGGCCGTTGATGGAGCCGGCCAGCCGCTCAAGCTCGACGCGGATGTCCGAATAGGCGTCGACGTCCTGGCGCGTCGGCGGAGCGATCTGCAGGAAGGTGACGGATTTTTCCAGCCCCGGATTGTTCAACAAAAGGCGACCATAAGCCTCCATACGAGACGGCAGTCCTTTCGAATAATCCAGCCGGTCCACGCCAATGATCTGTTGTCGCCCGAGAATTTCACGGCGCAGTTTGTCGATCTGGATGTCGTCGGACGCGTTATGCGCCATTTCGCGGAACGCATCCACATCGATGCCGATCGGAAACCGGCCCGCCTGAATGGTTCTGCCGCCGGTTTCGATGCGGCCATTGTCGAGGACGCGCCCGTCCGTGTGCTCCTCGATGTAGCGCATGAAATTGCCGAGGTCGGTGCTGGTCTGAAAGCCGATGACATCGTAGCGAAGCAGCGCGTCGGCGAGTTCCCTGTGGTTGGGCGAAGCGGACAACATTTCCGCCGGCGGAAAAGGGATGTGCAGGAAAAAGCCCATCCGCTGGCTGAATCCGAGATCGCGAAGGTAGGTCGCAAAGGGGATCAAATGGTAATCGTGAACCCAGATGACATCGTCGGTCCGCAAAAAGGGAGCGAGCCGCGCCGCGAACAGCGCGTTTACCCGGCAGTATCCGAGGAAGAAATCATGCTGGAAATCGACCAGATCGAGGCGGTAGTGGAACAGCGGCCACAAGACACTGTTGGAGTAGCCGACGTAGTATTCGTCGTAGTCCTGTTCGGTGATGGCGCAGGATATCTTAGCGACATTTCCGATATTTTCGAGGATGGCTTCGCTCGATGAATCTGCTTGCGGCTCGCCGTCCCAGCCAAACCACACACCGCCTCTTTCCGTCAGAGCGTCGGCCAACGCGACCGCCAGTCCACCCGACTGGGTCGCCCTGCTGATATCGGCCACGCGATTGGAAACGACGACCAATCTGCTCATGCCTCGTGTCCCCGGCCGCTCGTCTGGAAAATACGACGGGACATGCGGATGGCCAAAGGCATGGACGATGCAGTGCTTTCAGATTGCGCAGGTGATGGATTGCTCCGTCAACAATTCCGCCCGACTTTCGTTCCCGAATCGTCCAGCCTCAAGCCTGTCGGGCGCTACGATCGGCCATCCGGCCCAGCCATGCGCGGAACTCGGCGATGGTATCCACCCGGCGGTTGGCGAATGTCGGGCCTTGCCCGATCTTTATCGACACGCCGTCCCATTTCGCCAGCACCCGGAATCCGTCCTCATCAGTCAAATCATCGCCGGCAAAGACCGGCCTGCGGCCGGAGAACGGCGCGATGCTCATGAAATCGGCGATTGCGTCGGCCTTGGTGACATTGCCCGTCTTGATCTCGACGACCATCTTGCCGAACAGCAGCTTGAGCCGAGGATCGGCGTCGGCGATCGCGGCGGCGAGCGCCAGGCATTTGTCTTCCAGCGCGGGTTTGCGGCGGTAGTGAAGCGAAACCGACCCCCGTTTTCTTTCCGCGATAAGCCCGTCATTGGCCTTGGCGAAGTCCTCGACCAGGCCTGTCGCGCGAATGATCGGCTCGGGATCGATTTCGCCCCGGGTTACCAAACCCTCGACCGAACGGCGCTCGAGACCATGCACGCCGGCAAGAGGAAGCTGGAGCGGCGCGAGAAAATTGACAAGATCGGCGATCGGACGGCCGGACACGATGGCAAGCGCGCCGCCAACGGCGTGCGAAAGATTGCTCAGATCGTCGCGGACGCGCGCCTCCAGACGGACGTCCCACGGTTCGTCCACAATATCCGCAAGGGTGCCGTCGAAGTCGAAAAAGAAAGCGGTGCGGTTAAGATCGAAGCCAGAGGGATCCTCGGGCTCCGGCAAAATTGTGGATGGCGGTACGTTTATGCCGAGACCTCCCATGCGCCTGGGGATCACTGTTCCGGGACGGCCCACGAGCGAAACAATTCGCCAGTGTCCAGCAGAATAGCCTTGGCGTTTCGTGGGCCAGGTAATCCGGTCGCTGAAGGCTTGCCGGCGAGCCTCGATATGGCCTCGGTCGCCATCGAAATCGCCTCTTCTTCATCGAGAGGCTCGGAACTGGCGTGAATGGTGACTTTTACCAAAGACCCTCTTCGGCACCGAAACTCCATGCTGACATCTCGCCCCACAGGCCATTCGGACCGAGAGACCATCTCATCCATTTTATCCTCCCTGACGTCGATTATTTTAGAAGGCTTCCGACGGGAAAATATAGCACGCTTTGGTTGGGCAAACCTGCCAAAAAGATATCCGGCTCCACTGATCTCGAAATTTTTTCGCGAGGTCGGTCGGACGGCAAATCCCGTCCGACCGGCTGATCTTACAAATTTACTATTACAGTGCCTGGACCCATGTGCACAGCTGCGTCATCGCAGCCATCTGGGCGGCCGGATCGGCTGCGCCGGTTGCTCCAGTCGTTCCGGACGCTGTCGTTCCGCTGTCCGTGGTCGTGCTTGCGGTCGTATCCGTATCGGTGCTGGCCGTGCCGCTGGCAGTTGTGTCAGTCCCTGTCGCCGGCGGCGTTGTCGCGGCCGAGCCGGTCGTATCGGTGCCGGTTGTGGCGCTGGCCGTCGTGTCGGTACCCGTCGCCGGCGGTGTGGTCGTGGCCGAGCCGGTGGTGTCGGTGCTGGTCGTGCCGCTGGCCATAGTACCGGTCCCGGTGGTCGCGGTGCCAGTTGCCGTGCCCGAAGCAGCGGCCGTCGTGGTCTGACAGTCGGTGCGGACCTGAGCCTGCTGTTCGGCGCTGAGCGACGCCCAGCCGGTCTTTATTTCTTCCTCTGTCTTCAGCGTGCCGGCATTGGCATCACTGAAAAAAGCGCCGCTGATGGTGGAGTCCCAGCTCGGCATCCCGCCGCTCGTTCCGGTTGACGGGGTGGCTGTGGTTGCCGTTCCGCTGGTTGTCGTGTCGGTCGATGTCTGGGCGATTGCCGCCGTTCCGAGGCTTAGTGAAAAGGCCGTGATAGCCAAAATTCTGGTAATCATGGTATTTCTCCTTGGGTTGTTGCTGCCAGGGGCAGCAAGTGACCCAAACCTCCATGATCGGCTTGTGTTCCAGTGAACAGCCGAGAAAAACCGGACCGGTCACCACCGAACCAAACTCGTGGCCAAGGCGAGGGATTTAGCGCTTGAAATCACCGGAACATTCCCCGGAAGTGGCCGTTTCGGATTGTCCAAGGAAACCAACAAATGTGCCGTATCAGCGCGCTTGTCGCTCTCACCATGCCAAATTATGCGCGTCAGCTTCTGATCGCCGCGGTGTCGCCCGCGCCATCGTCCCTTGCCGTAGCCCCCGCATGACTGCAACGAAGAAATCCCGGCCTTCGGCCAAACGGGTTTCACCGAAGGGCGGAGCAGACCCCGTGTCGCTCGCCGTTCTGGAGCGGCTGGCGGCCGACCGCATCGCTATCGAGAATATCACGCCTGAGATCGACGGCGGCCGGTTTCCGGCAAAGGCCATCGCCGGCGACGTTTTTTCGGTCGAGGCGGACGTTTTCAGTGACGGGCACGATAGTCTCGGCGCGGCGCTGCTCTATCGCAAGGCGGGCGCGGGCGACTGGCTCGAACGCCCGATGCTGTTTGTCGAAAACGACCGCTGGGCGGGCGAGACCGTCCTCCCGGATATTGGGCCGTGGCAGTTCACCACTATAGCCTGGCGCGACCTGTTCGCGACCTGGCACAAGGACACGGGCAAGAAGATCGTTGCCGGCCAGACGGTTTCCCTCGAAATCGAGGAGGGACGGCGGCTGGTCGATGCCGCGGTGAAGCAGGCCGGGGCGGACGCGCAACTGGGGAAGTTGCTCCAGAAACTCAGCGAGCCCAGGCCGGAAGCAGAACAGCTTGATCTGCTACTGTCCGACAGCACGCTCGATCTGATGGGGCGGGCGGGTCCCAGAACCCATCTCAGCCGGTACGGCCGTGCGCTGGACGTGTTCGTCGATCGTCCCGCCGCCGCGTTCAGCGCCTGGTATGAGCTGATGCCGCGTTCCCAGACCAGCGATCCGGCACGGCACGGCACTTTCGACGATGTCGTCGCACGGCTGCCCTATGTGCGGGACCTCGGCTTCGACGTGCTGTATATCCCGCCCATCCACCCGATCGGGCGGACCAAAAGCAAGGGGCGCAACAACAGCCTGACGCCGGCGCCGGAAGATCCCGGCAGCCCTTATGCCATCGGCTCGGAGGAGGGCGGCCACGACGCCATCCATGCCGAACTCGGCGGCTTCGACGATTTCAAACGGCTCGTCGATGCGGCGGCGGATCACGGGCTGGAGATCGCGCTGGATTTTGCCATCCAGTGCTCGCCGGACCATCCGTGGATCAAGGAACATCCGGAGTGGTTCGACTGGCGGCCGGACGGAACCATCAAATTCGCGGAAAACCCGCCGAAAAAATACGAGGACATCGTCAACGTCCATTTCTACCGCGAGGCGATCCCCGGCCTCTGGTACGCGCTGCGCGACATCGTGCTGTTCTGGATCGGCCACGGCGTTAAAATCTTCCGGGTCGACAACCCGCACACAAAGCCGTTCCCGTTCTGGGAGTGGATGATCGGCGAGGTCAAGGCGCGCCATCCCGACGCGATTTTCCTCGCCGAGGCGTTCACGCGGCCGAAGGTGATGAAGCGGCTGGCCAAGGTCGGCTTCTCGCAATCCTATTCGTATTTCACCTGGCGCAACACCAAGGCCGAACTCGAAAAATATCTCACCGAACTGACCGCGGACGACAGCCGCCAAATCATGCGGCCGAATTTTTTCGCCAATACGCCGGACATCAATCCGCTGTTTCTTCAGCAAAGCGGGCGGCCGGGCTTTCGCACGCGGCTTGTGCTGGCGGCGACGCTGGCCGGCAATTACGGCATCTACAACGGTTTCGAGATCTGCGAGGCGGCGGCCGTTCCGGGCAAGGAGGATTATCTGGATTCCGAGAAATATCAGATCCGGGTCTGGGACATGGATCGTCCGGGCCATATCCGCGACGACATCGCGCTGGTGAACCGGTTGCGGCGGGCGCACCCGGCGCTGCGCTCCTTCGCCTCGCTGAAATTCTACAATGCGTGGAACGACAACATCCTCTCCTACGGCAAGAGCGACGCCAAGGCCGGAGATTTTCTGCTGATCCATGTCAACCTCGATCCGCACGCCGTGCAGGAAACCGACTTCGAGGTGCCGCTCTGGGAATTCGGACTGCCCGATCACGGCTCGATCGAGGTCGAGGATCTGGTCGGCGGCGAGCGTTTCACCTGGTCCGGCAAGATCCATCGTCTGCGCCTCGATCCGCACACAAACCCGTATGCGATCTGGCGGCTGATTCCGCCAGGGGCGAGACCATCATGACGACAGCGGAAAATGAACCGGCCGGCGCTGACCAGCCAGACACCGCACAGCAGGACATCTCGGCGCAAGGGGACAGCGTGTCGACGATGCTGTCGGGCCGCGACCGGCTGGTGCTCGAAGAGTACATCCTGCCGAAATTTCTGCTGCTCCAGCGCTGGTTTGCCGCCAAGGACAGAACGATCGAAAGGACCTGCCTCTCGCTGCTTGCCGAGATCGGAGAGGGTCAGAGCCTGGCCGCCGTCGATGTCGTCTTCGACGGCGGCAGCCATCGCTATCTTCTGCCGCTGACGGTTGTCTGGGATCGGCCGGACCAGCCGGACGGCAATCCTTACAAGCTCGCGACATTGCGCCGCGAGCAGGCGGTCGGCGCGCTGATCGACGGCGCTTCGGATCCGGCTTTCGCGAGCCGGTTGATGCAGCACCTGCGCGATGGCGCAACGCTGGACTCCGCAGATGGAACGACACTGTTCCGGGGTTCGGAAGCGCTGGCCTCGATCGGAGAGCCGGGCGAACCGCGCTTGCTCGGAGCCGATCAAAGCAATGTTTCGATCGTTTTTGGCGACAAGGTGGTTTTGAAGATCTACCGGCTGCTGCGCGCCGGATCGCAGCCGGATGTGGACATGGCAAGTGTGCTGACCGGAGCGGCGGGCTTCGCCAACACGCCGAGCCTGCTTGGCTCGATCGAGCACAGGCCGGCTGGCGGCGACGCTACGACCTTGGCGGCGGCCTTCGCCTTCGTTTCCAATCAGGGCGATGCCTGGCAGGCGATAGTCAAGGCGCTGCAGGACGAGACTGAAAGCGCCTCCAATCCTGAAGCGAAGTTTTCGTTTCCGTTGGACGTCGGCGAACTGCTCGGGCGGCGCACAGCCGAGATGCACCGCGCGCTGGCCGTCCAGACGGATGATCCCGCTTTCGCGGTCCAGTCCACGATTCCGGCCGACGTCGAGGCGTGGGCGCGCGCGGTTGCCTCGGATGTCGAGGAGATGATCGGAAACCTCGAACGAACCGACCTTTCCGGCGGCGCGGCAGAGGCCGCCGATGAGGTGCTGTTCATGAAGGATGCGTTGTTGGAAAAGATCGGGGCGGTGTCGTCGATGGCTCCGAGCGGCGGCCAGTCGCGCATCCATGGCGACTATCATCTGGGCCAGGTTCTCGTCACCGACCACGATCTGATGATTATCGATTTCGAGGGCGAACCGCGGCGGTCGCTGGAGGAGCGCAGCGCCAAATCCTCGCCGCTGCGCGATGTCGCCGGAATGCTGCGGTCACTGGACTACGCGGCGGCGGCCGCGATTGCCGAGGGTCAAAGCGGCGGGGCGGGTTTCGATGCTGCGAGCCGCGCCATGCGCTGGCGCGATGCGACCAGCGCGCGCTTCCTCGCT
>JBGTLX010000069.1:0-3543 GCA_041743855.1 Rhizobiaceae bacterium
CAAGCCCCGACTTTCCAGAGTGTCTTTCCCGTCCACGGTTCATTTGCCTGAGAGATTTCGGGCGATTTCCCCTTCGGCGGCAGCTTTTCGCTGCACTCTCCCGCAAACAGGTAGAGCCCCCGGAGGAGCCCTCGACGAATCGAAACTATCCCAACGCCGCCGCTTTGTCACGCCCATGCGACAGCGACAAGGCTTCGGTAACCACGCCCATTTGCGGTTTCTCAAATGTGTCCTGCTACCGTCGGGTCAATTGTCTTTGTCGTCGGGCAGACCCGGCGACGGATTGTGGGGACCAGAAAGATGGCTGCGACGAAACTTGCCGCTTCGGCAGCAATGCTGGCATCGAAGAACCGCATCGTGCCAGATGATGTCATCATGCTGCGCCGGGAGACGTTCGGCGACGGCAGCGTCACCCGCGACGAGGCCGAGGCACTCTTTCGGATCGAAGACTCGTCCGCCGGGAAATGCGCCGAGTGGTCGATGTTCTTTGTCGAGGCGCTCACCGACTACATCGTTCATCAGGAGCAGCCGTCAGGTTACATTTCGGCGGAAAACGCCGAATGGCTCATCAAATCGGTATCGCCCGAAGGCGCGGCAACCAATTCGATGGCGAAACTGGAACTGCTGGTCAAAGTGCTCGAAAAGGCGAAGTTTTCTCCCGAAAGCCTTGCCGGATTCGCGCTTGAACAGGTCAAGCACGCGGTGGTGGAAGGCAAAGGGCCGCTGATGGCAGGGGGCGAACTCGTACCCGGCCAGATCAGAAAGGCGGAAGTCGATCTGCTCCGACGCATCCTTTACGCCTTCGCGGGTCACGGAAACGCCGCCATAACCCGCTCTGAAGCCGATGTACTGTTTGCGATCAATGACGCCACGGCCGACGCGAAGAACGACCCTTCATGGAACGACCTGTTCGTGAAGACGGTCGCCAATTTCGTGCTCTGCGCGTCGGGCTATGAAGCGCCGACGCGCCAAGAAGCCCTGCGCCGGGATGATTTCTTCGAGCGCGACGACGCCGACATAGGCGGCTTCTTTTCTCGCATGATTTCGGGCGGAGTACAGGGGATCCTCGAATCCTATCGTCCGACGACCAATGTCGACTCCGATTGGGAAGCGCGCAATCGTGCGAACGAGGCGCGGTCGCGCCGCGCCGAGACGGTCGATTCCGGCGAGGCCAAATGGTTGGCCAACAGGATAGGCCAAGACCGGGTGCTGCACGAAAACGAGCGCGATCTGCTCAGCTTCATCAAGCATTCATCGCCTGACATTCATCCGGACCTGAAGCCGCTGCTGGACAGGGTCGCCTAAATACCGCCGAACCAATCGTAACCCCGGTCTTCCCAATAGCCGCCCTTGCCGAGACCCATCGCGGCGAAGCTGTGGACAAGCTCGATCTTGTGAATGTACTTCGGCATCTTGTAGCCGAGCTGACGTTCGACCCTGACGCGCAGTGGCGCGCCGTTCTCGACCGGCAGCGGCGAACCGTTCAGCCCGTAGGCCAGAATCGTCTGCGGATGGCGGGCGTCGATCAGATCGACCGACCCGTAATATTTTACATCGCCCGACAGCCCTTTCTCGATCGAGTCGAGACAATGGAACACCGCGAAGCGCGCCTCGGGTTTTACCTTGGCTTCGTCAAGCACAAGCGCCAGCGGCACGCCGGTCCATTTGGCGATGCAACTCCAGCCTTCGACGCAGTCGTGCCGCGTGATCTGCGTACGGCTCGGCATCGCCATGATCTGGTCGCGGGTCAGCGACAGCGGCTTTTCGACCAGACCGGCAATCTCAAGCCGCCAATCTGAGAAGTCGCCGCCGAGCAGGCCCTTGTAGGTCGCATCGTCGGGGGCGGTCACGCCATTCGGCCGCATCGGCTGGCGGATATCGCCCTCGGTAAACTCCTGCGCCAGCGAATCCCTTCCGGCGATCAGCCTTTGCACGCGGTAGGTCAGGCCGTTCGCGCCTTCCATGAAATTGCGGAAGGCATTGTCTCGTCTCGCGAGCGGGTCGAACATATCGCAACCCGTGACGAGTCCGGTTGCGCCGAGCGACACGGCCGTCAAGAACCTGCGCCTGCTGATCTGGAAACCGGTCATTGTCATGCCCTCCTGTCCGATTTCGCACCGGTGGGCGGGTCGGTCCGGTACCAGCCGGTGATGATGGACCGCAATTCGTTGATCGGGCCGGCCGCCACGATCATCACGATGTGGACGATGAAGAAGCCGACCAGCAGCAGCATCGCCACGAAATGGATGGTGCGCGCCGTCTGGCGGCCGCCCAGCACATCGGCAAGAAAGGGGATCGCGGCGTTCATCGTCGGCGACATTGCGAGCCCGGTCAGGATCATCAGCGGCAGGAGCGCGAACAGCACGCCGCCATAGGCCAGCTTCTGCAGCGTATTGTATTCGCGCCTGTGGTGGAATTTCAGCCTTGCGTGGGCGGCTATGTCGCCGGGCAGGCGCTTCAGATCGTCGAGCCGGGGCGCGAGGTCGCGGCGCAGATGGCCGTTGATCAGGCTGGCGGCGAGCCAAACGAGGAGCGTGCCGGACAGAATCCAGGCGAAAAAGAAATGAACCACTCGGCCCGTCGCCAGATCCTGGTTGGACGGGATCGTCGCCCAGGCCGGAAACCCGCGACCGACCGGCGTGTCGCCATTCCAGGAAAGGCCGAGTATGCCGCTGGTGTCGAAGCGCGCGCCGAATATCCTTGTGTAGCCGACCGGCCCTTCAGGTGTATTTTCGGCGCGCATGGCGAGCACTTCATTGTCGAAGCCAAAGCCGGACTGGTCGCCGATATAGAGCGTCGGATGAGCATTGAAGATCTGCAAGCCGGTCAGAAGCAGGAAGAACAGCGCGATCGCCCAGATCCAGTGGGTCATGCGGGTCCATGCCGATTGACGGTAGACAAGCGTCTCGAATGTAGCCGGACCGTGCGCCGGGTCGGTTCGCATCTGGTCTTCCGACACACTTGCCATTCCAGCGATCCTCCCCCGTTGGCCGAGCCGATCAAGTTCCAGCCGACGCCTCTTCTATAACAAATCAACGGCCCCTGCTAATGACAGGTTTCGGTTCGCCAGTGACATTTCCGGGAGGATGGCGTTACGCGGCCAGTCTTTCGGCGTGCCAGCGCAGATGATCGTCCATGAAGGTGGAGATGAAGAAATAGGAGTGGTCGTAACCATCAAGAGGGGCGGCTGGAGCTTAACGGGTGAACCGCTGCCTAAAGTGAACAGCAACTCAAAGTTTAATGCGCGGCAGAGGAATGTGAAAACCGCAGAGTGGCACTTCGCCGCATCACGCCGCTGCTGCGCGGGACAATAAGGCGCGCCCCTAGCGAACATATTCGTTTCGTTACCAAAGCTTAACATTCGGGAGGGTAGGGTCGATATGCGGCATTTATATTCAAAGCCCACCGCTTAATAAAAGCGGCAGGCTTCTATCGAAAAAGTTTAAGCGGACTTATTTCATCATCATGGAATCGGACATCATCTTTCCGTCTTCCATTTTCATGTCCTTGGTCATCATCATCTTGCCTCCCTGCATGAAGAAA
>JBGTLX010000070.1:0-6873 GCA_041743855.1 Rhizobiaceae bacterium
CTAGAGCATTTTCCCTGAACGGTGAGTCGGATTTGGGATTCCCGCGGTAGCAGGTGTCTGATTCACTGCACTTCGTGATTTGCGAGGAGGTGAGGATGACACAGAGCTTGAGCGCGGACCTTCGCGGGCGGGTGATCGCGGCGATCGAGGAAGGGCTTTCGACACGCAAGGCGGCGCGGCGGTTTCGGATCGGGATCGCCACGGCGGGCCGCTGGTATCGCCGCTACCGGGAGACAGGCGAGACGGTCGCACGCAAGCAGGGCCAGCCGTCAGGCTCGAAGCTCGATCCGCACGAAGGTTTCATTCTCGGCCTGATCGAGGAGACGCCCGACATTACGCTCGCCGAGATCGCCGAAAGACTGGCGGCCGGGCACGGCGTGCGGGCTGCGCCTTCGACGGTGTGGACGTTCCTCGACAAGCGCGGCGTGACGTTCAAAAAAAGACGGCGCACGCCTCGGAACAGCAGCGTCCCGACGTCAAGGCCCGCCGCCGCGCCTGGTTCGATGGCCAGATCGATCTCGATCCCGAGAAGCTGATCTTCATTGACGAGACCGGGGCGTCGACCAAGATGGCGCGGCTGCGCGGACGCAGCCTACGCGGCGAGCGCTGCCTTGCAGCCATCCCTCATGGCCACTGGAAGACCACCACCTTCACCGCGGGGCTGCGCCTCTCCGGAATGACCGCGCCGATGCTGCTCGACGGGCCGATGAACGGCGCGGCCTTCCTGGCCTATGCCGAACAAGTGCTGGCGCCCGAACTTCGCCCCGGCGACATCGTCGTCATGGATAATCTGCCGGCCCACAGGATCAGCGGCGCGCGCGAAGCGATCGAGAAGGCCGGCGCGCGGCTTCTCTTCCTGCCGCCCTATTCGCCGGACTTCAACCCGATCGAAATGGCCTTCTCCAAGCTCAAGGCCTTGCTTAGAAAGGCCGCCGCCAGGACCGTCGACGAACTCTGGTCCGTCATCGCCGACTGTCTCGCCGCTTTCAAGGTTGCCGAATGCCGCAACTATTTCGAGGCCGCGGGATATGAACCCGAGTAAATCGAATCTGCTCTAAGCAGCGGACATAATGTGTCCTGTGTTGTTCAAATGGCGTCTTGGCTTGCTCACTTTGTGCCGCTTGTCGGCCGGCGGTCGCGTGCGACTACTGACAGGAGTAGGGGTTGGGGACCGAAACGACCCTTATATGTAATCAAATGGGCAGGCGATTCTTCTGCGCGGCCTGCCGAATGCTTTCGGGGTCGGGACCAGCATAGATGCACCACCATAGATGCAAGGACACTGTCTGCCCGGGGAAAACAACTTGAAGAAGCACTTCGCCGCCCATACGATGCAATAGTAAGATCGGCATCGGTGGATGCCCGTCGGCTTTTATCCATTACGTCCAGCGCAAAATAGGGAGAACGAATATGGCTTCCGAAGTTCAGGTCGACAATGGCGTTAACGTTGCAGCACTGCTTTCAGCCCGGGAGGCACTGACGGATGCGCCGGAGGCTGCAAATTTCAAGTGGCGGGCGACGTGCAAATGGAAGAATGGAACTCACAGCCATTCGACTGTCGAGGGCTTTTACGGCCTTGGCGGAGAGCAGAAACATAGAACGAACTTCACTTTCGACGCCGATCACCCGGAGGTATTTGCCTCAGAAGACAATGGCGCTACGCCGGTGGAAATGGTTCTCGTCGGTCTCGCAAGCTGTCTGACGGCAGGCGTTGCAGCAGTTGCTCAAAACAGAGGAATCCAGCTGCGTTCTGTGACCGCGACACTGGAAGGCGGGATGAATATTCAAGGCATCCTCGGCATCGACAAGGACGTTCGCAACGGATTTGACGGCATCAAGGTCGATTTCAAGATCGATGCTGACGCCAGCGAAGACGATATCAAGGGGCTGGTCGCTCAGTCTCAGAAACGCTCGGCGGTGTTTGACATTGTGACCAACCCGACCAACGTAACTGTCAGTGTGAACAGCTGAGCGATTCCGCACGACACGGTATTGGGTAGCATTCGTTCCATAAGCACCGTTGTGATCGGCGCCGGTCATGCTGGGCTGGCGATGAGTCGCTGCCTCGCCGACCGCTCGGTCGATCATATCGTGCTGGAGCGCGGTGAGGTCGCGAATTCCTGGCGCACGGAACGCTGGGATTCGCTGCGCTTGTTGACTCCCAATTGGCAAAGCCGCCTACCGGGTTACGGCTACGAGGGCGACGAACCCGATGGTTATCGCACTATGCGAGAGGTCATCGATTTCCTGGACCGCTACTCAAGCGTGATCTCGGCGCCGATCAAGCCTCACACAACTGTGACATCGGTTTCCGCAACGGACGAGGGCTTCTCGGTTGCCGCCGAAAGAGGAATCTGGAATTGCCGAACAGTGGTACTCGCGACAGGGGCTTGCAATATCGCGCGGGTGCCTCCAGTCGCTGCCGCAGTTCCGGCGGGGGCAGCAACCTTCACCTCGATGGACTACCGCAATCCCAGTCAACTCGACGAAGGCGGCGTGCTGGTGGTCGGGGCGTCCGCCACCGGCACTCAGCTTGCCGATGAGATCCATCGCTCAGGCCGCCCCGTTACTCTGGCCGTAGGGGAACATATGCGAGTACCGCGCATCTACCGGGGCAAGGACATTGAGTGGTGGATGGATGTCACCGGGCTGCACGGCGAGCGTTATGATGAAATTGATGACATTAACCGGGCGCGGAGGGTACCATCGTTTCAGTTGGCCGGTTCCACCGAGCGGCGGACGCTGGACCTCAACGCATTGACCGGGATTGGCGTGAAGCTCGTTGGCCGGATCGCCGCGATCTCTCATGGAAAGGCACAGTTCTCGGGATCGCTGCACAACAATTGCGCGATGGCCGACCTGAAGATGAACCGGCTGCTGAGCATATTCGACCAATGGGCTACAGAGAATGGCTTGGATGGTGATGTCGACGCGCCGCACCGTCTCGCGCCGACCGAAGTCGAGGCAGTGCCGCCGCTCGGTATGGACCTGGGCACTGAAAGGATCAGGACAATCATCTGGGCTACCGGGTACCGCCCCGATTATTCCTGGCTGCAGGTGCCGGTTCTTGATCGCAAGGGTCAGATCCGCCACGACGGCGGGATTGTCGAGCATCCGGGCATGTACCTCATGGGGATGCAGTTTCTACGCCGACGCAAGTCCGCACTGATTGACGGCGCGGGCGATGACGCGCGGGATCTGAGTGACCATCTGGTGTCCTACCTCAGGCAAAAAAGACCATGAGCGTTCGAAACCTGCGATCTCGGAACTAGATCCCCAGATGCAGTTTTGGCTTCCAGAACGGTCGGAACAACTCAATCTTGGGACAGCGATTCATCACAACCTTCAAGCCCGCGTCCTCCGCCAGCCGAGCGGCAATGTCATCGCGCACTCCAATCTGACTCCACAAAACTTTAGCATTAATGGCGATAGCCTCCTTTGCGATCGCAAAAAGATCTTCCGAACGGCGAAAAACCTCGACCATATCTACTGGCCGGTCGATGGACGCTAGCGACGGATAGACCTTAAGGCCGCGAATTTCTTCCAGATTGAGGGTAGGGTTGACTGGGATCATATCGTAGCCGGTCTCGTATAGCACTCTAAGGACACCGTAAGAAAACTTGGTCTTGTCGGGGCTGGCGCCAACCATCGCAATGGTTTTAACCGATTTCAGAATGCCTTGCAGATAAGCCTCCAAGTAGGGCTCGTCATGATTCATATAGGTCATTTCGCTTCTTTCAACGGGGTCGCGATATCGGCCTTCAATTCATGCGCGGCCAGTGGATCCAGGAAGGGGTTGCGGTAGAGCTTGCTGTGACTCTCGACGCCGACCTCCAGGGTGCAGTCGCTTATCGGGCGCGCAACGCAAAGGATGATGTATCCGTTGTTGATCTGACGGTTGTTCAGCGCCACCTGGGCCTTCTGATTGACTTTGCCGGTGATTAGCTTGGCCGCACAGCTGATGCAGCCACCATATTTGCAGCCATAGGGCAGGTCGACACCATGATCACGCAAGCTCTGCAACAGCGGCTTGCGGCGATCGACCTCGAAGGCCGCACCACCGCGGTTGGAGAGAGTGATTGTGAAGCTGATCATACCCAGATGTCGCTTGTGCAATCACCGCCAGGATACCGGGTTTCGTGGCAGCGGCTTGGCCCATTGGGCTCCTTGCCGAAATCGACAACGAACCGCGGATCAATTTCCATTCCGCCGTTGTCGGTGTTGCAATTGACCATCAGCATGCATCCACCATTGGTGCGGATGTCCGGGTAGAACTGATTGTCCCAGGTCGAGAACAGCGAGGTCGTCACATAGAGCCGCTTGCCGTCGAGGCTGAGCTGGATCATTTGCGGTCCGCCAGTGACTCTCACGCCATTGACCTGAGGCGCACGACCAAGAAGTCCCCCCATCCACACTTGCCCAGTCAGCTTAGCATTGTACGGATCGGCGATATCGTACTGACGGATGTCGCCGTGTAGCCAATTGCAGAGGTAAAGAAATCGATCGTCCATGCTGAGTAGAATGACCGAGATCACGCCGGGAATTGGAATCGGCCATTCCGGATGCGGCTCATTTCCAACGTCCACGATTTTCTCCCACTGCCATTCACCGGCTGCATCCTTCCACCAATGGATGATGTTGGCAGATAACGCTGCGCCGACAAAACCGTGGCTGCTTTCGGGATTGTGATGGAATCGCACCTCCAGCGGAATTAAACCGTCCTCGCCGAGATAAAACGTCTGCTTCGGTTCCTTTTTCGCAAAATCCCAGAGATGGATTTCCCGGCCATACTTCAGAAGACCTACTTCTTCGAGGTCGAAGCCTGGCATGAACGTATTTGGGGCGGCCCACTCGGAACTCACCATCACATTGTGTCGCGGCTGATACCAGAAATCATACCCGAACTTGACATCGCCCATGGAGTTTTCCCAGCGGCCGACAATCTCGAAGTCCTTGTTGAGGTGTAGATATCCACCAGGAGCATTGCCGCGTGCGTCGCCCAGCATAGAAATGATGATATCTGAGCCGAGGCAATGCACCGTGTGCGGCGCCGACAGGTTTGTCCTGGCTTTGATCTCGGTACCGTCTATCACCTTGAAGAGGGTCGGATTGCGCGGATTGGTCCCGCAATCGACAATATGCAGGTTGGAAGAGCGCACACCAGGCAGGATCAAATATTTCCGCTCCATGCCGGTATCGCCATGGCAAGACGAACAGGCATTCCAGCCCATGTGGTGAAGCTCGTCGCCGATACCCGGCACTGACAGACGCGAGATCACCTCGCTGTAGGTGGAACTCTCGGGATCCGCATCTATGGTGCAAAGATAGTCGGGCTTCTGAATGCCTGTGCCAGTGTAAATGGCGATTGTATAGAGCAGCTTCTCGCGAGGTGCCTTCATCGCCTCGGCGGGAGAAGCGTAGCCAGGTCCACAGCAATGTTCGGTCATGACCACCTCCCTATTCTGAACTTCAATTGCCAGCCCAAGTGGGGGGATACAGTTGTAATCTTAGTTCATGCTTGCTGCTGGCGCTACGGTTGGCAGGCGAAGCGGAAGGGGGATGCGTAGCCGTGCCCCGGAAGGGGTTTGATCGCGACACGCGGTTCGAGTTGAACGTTCGCCTTCGACATGCGGACGCCGAAAGCTGTCTGACTGCTTGCGGCCCCAGCCTCTATTCTCCTGAACGTTTCTGATTTGGCCAATGGTGGCTAAAGGAGAAACGAGATGGGACTTTCAAAGTATGACCCCGCTGGACGGGGCCGTCCGGTCTGGAACGCAGGCAAAAGAGTTGGCGTCAAACGACCCTTGAAGGTTCGACAGATTTGGGAAATCCGGTTCTTCCTTGACCGCGAAGGTCGATTACGTGACCGAGCGCTGTTCGATCTCGCGATTGATAGCAAGTTGCGCGGTTGCGACCTGGTGAAGCTCAAGATTGGCACGCGGGTCAGTGGCCCGGAAATTCGGACACGAGCCATGGTAGTGCAACAGAAGACTGGCAGGCCCGTCCAATTCGAACTGATGGCAGATGCTCGATCGAGCCTACTTGCATGGCTCGAACGGAGGGGTGGAACGGTCGACGATTTTGCCTTTCCCAGTCGGGTCGATCATGCCGGCCATTTGAGCACGAGGCAGTATGCTCGCCTGGTCGATGAGTGGGTCTCGGCAATTAGTCTTCGTCGTGAGGATTATGGCACGCATTCGCTTCGTCGTACCAAAGCCTCGATCATCTATAAGTCCACCGGGAACCTCCGGGCAATTCAGATCCTGCTCGGGCACACCAAGATTGAAAATACCGTTCGGTATCTCGGCGTTGATGTAGAGGATGCACTGACGCTGGCGGAGGCAACCGAAATCTGATTGAGGACGGCCCCGCATGATTGGGCGTCGCCATCGCTCCGTATCCGGCCCAGCACTTTTGCGCCAATAGCGGCCATTCCAGCCTCTCATCAGAAAGACCAGAAGCGGACATAGGCGAAGAGATCGCTTTTCTGATCATGCATGGTTGGCGATCCGTGATGCCACCCGACATCGGTGCACGTTTGCCTTTCGAGTCAATCATTGCGTTGCTCCAAATCCGGCCCTCGATGAAAGCCAAGAGATCGGCGTCGATGAGATCGGGATGAGTGGCGAACAGGCCGTGCGAGAGGCCCGGGTAGGTTTTCAACGTGCCGTTCGGCAGCAGAGGAGCCAGAAATTGCTGCCTGCCAAGACGCGCGCCTTCGTTGATTATGTGACTGCCGGCTTTCGCGAAGAGAACCTGGCACGGCGATTTTCAGCGGAAGAATGACAAGCGTCATTGAGAGCGCCGGGACTGCGCACCGGCGAGGAAAAGCCGGCTCGCTTCTCATTAGTAGGGTTACTCCGGGCGCCGCGC
>JBGTLX010000071.1:0-42253 GCA_041743855.1 Rhizobiaceae bacterium
GCCCGCGAAGGTCCGCGCTCAAGCTCTGTGTCATCCTCACCTCCTCGCAAATCACGAAGTGCAGTGAATCAGACACCTGCTACCGCGGGAATCCCAAATCCGACTCACCGTTCAGGGAAAATGCTCTAGAACGTAGCCTGCCTGGAGGAGCCGGCGGCTCCGACCGAACCACCGCGCTTCCACTTCGCCGGCTTGGCGATCAGAACGGGACCGTGAGAGCATGAGGATGGCAGTGGGGAGCATCGACAGCAACATCGGTTCGCGCCGGAGCGCGTCCGGATGGCATTGTCGTGCACCAATGGGCAGCGGGAGGCGCTCTGGATCAGGTCGAGATCATCTTCTTCTCGATCCCGACGCCGGTCGCCACTGCGCGCGCATATTCGAGCGGAACGGTCGCCGAGTCCTGGAGCGCGATCCCCGTCGAATCGAAGATCGTGATCTCGTCGTCCGAGGTGCGGCCCTTCTTTCTGCCGGTGACGACCTCGCCGATCTCGCCGGCGATATTGGCTTCGGTGATCAGCCCTTGCGAGAGCGGTACGTTGATCTCGCCGTCGGTGCGACACTGGCGTATGTCGTCGACGAAGATGCGCGCGCGCTGGAGCAGCCGTCCTTCCAGCTCCTGGTCGCCCTTCTTGTCGGCGCCGACCGCCGCGATGTGCGTGCCCGGCGAGATCCAGCCGGCCATGACGATCGGCCCGCGGGCCGGCGTCAACGTGACCACCACATCGGCACCCCGCACGGTCTGTTCCAGATTGGTCGAGGTCTTGATCTCGAAATTTTCGTATCTCGGCTGCTGCTCCTTCGAAAAATGGTCGAGCGTTTCCTGGCTGCGACTCCAGACCCGGACCTCCGACCACGGGAAGACCGCGTTGCATGTCGCCAGCGCGCCTTCGGCCATGTGGCCGGCGCCGACGATGGCGAGTTTGCGCGAGTCCTCGCGCGCCATCCATTTGGCCGAGACGGCGGCGGCAGCACCCGTGCGCATCACCGTGTGGTAGCTGCCGTCGACGATGGCCAGCGGAAAGCCGGTTTCGGGATGCGTATAGATGAGGATCGAGAAGACGGTGGGGAGATTGTATTTCTCGCGGTTCTGCTCGCGGATCGAGACCCACTTGCAGGCGGCCGCATGCGGCTCCTCGATATACGACGGCATCGCCTCCCATTCGCCCGCGAAGCGGTCGAGCACGATGTGCCCCTTCGGGTCCATGTAGTAGCGGCCCTCGCCATGCATGCGGTAGGCCTGCTCGACGCAGTCGTTGTATTCATGCGGCTGGAGCAGTCCGATCATCTCGTTGCGGCCGAGGATGAGCGTCTTCCGGTTGGCCCAATTTTCCATTTTTCCTTCCCTTCCTTCCGTTCGCTGACATTGTCGGGCCGGGCCGCATCTGGGTCAGACCGGCCAATAGGTTTTGCCCACTTTTTCACTGGTCTCGATGAAGCGCCGCATCGCACCGCTGATGCTGGCGCGCCGCCAGGCAAGATGTGTCTCCACGATGACCGGCGGTTCGGTGATGATCGGCCGCGCGGCGATGGCATTCTCGCCGCAGAAGCGCGGCATCCCGCAAAACACGGTGATTCCGGCGCCGGCTGTGACGAGGCCCAGGATACCCGTGAGGCTCGACGCCTCCTGTCCGACCGTCATCACCTGTCCGGCATTTTGGAAGGCGTCCACCACGATGCGCCGCAGCGTCGGCCATTCGGCATTGGTGCCCATCACCAGCTGTTCCCGTGCCAGTTCCTCGATCTTCAACGAGGTCTTGGCCGCCAGCGGATGCTTTGGAGGAAGAAGCGCCACCAGCAGGTGACGGGCTACCGGCCGGGACTCGATTTCCGAACTCTGGAACGACCCTTCGATGAAGCCGAGGTCGATCTCGTCCTGGAGGATCCGGTCGCGCTGCGCGGGGTTGGTCATATAGGTCAGTTCGAGGCGGACTTCCGGGTTGGCGAGGCGGAATTCGCGCGCGATGTCGGGCACCAGCGAGTGGCCGGTGATCGTCGTGTAGCCGATCCGCAGAATGGCCTTGGTGCCCGCGGCGATCAGCCGGACCGTGTTTTCCGCGATGTCGATGCGGCCGAGTATCTCCTGCGCCTCTTCGAGCAGGTAGCGGCCGCACTCGGTCAGTCTCACCTTGCGCGTCGTGCGCTCCAGAAGCTTGACACCGAGCCGGCCCTCCAGTTCCAGCACGATGCGGCTGACCGCGGGCTGCGCCATGGTCAGGCGTTCGGCCGCGCGGTGGAAGTTGAGTTCTTCCGCGACCGCGACGAAGGTGGCAAGGTGCTTCAGGTCATAGCGCAAATTGATAGCGATTTCATATCAATCAATAGGGAAATAATTATTTCACATCGCGAAGATGGCTGTCTAGTACTTATTGTAATTGAAAAAAGCACCCGTTAGTGGTGCTGGGGTGAATAGATTAATGGGTTTTTCTGCGTTTCCTATGCGCGGATGCTGCGCGGCCGAGCCCGGCGGAATACCGGTACGGGGAGGCTGCGGATGATCCGTGTCGGCGTCGATGTCGGGGGCACGTTCACGGACATCGTGCTGGAGCGATCCAACCATGGTGGCGAGCAGCAGATCGTCGTCACCAAGGTGTCGAGCACGCCGCGCGATCAGTCCGAAGCGGTCGTGCAGGGGATACTTAAGGTCTGCGGTCTGGCCGGCGTCGAGCCGGGTGCGATCGAGGCGGTGTTCCACGGCACCACGGTCGCCACCAACATGGTGATCGAGCGCGCCGGGGCCCGGGTCGGCATGATCACGACGCGCGGCTTCCGCGATATCCTCCACATGGCGCGCCACAAGCGCCCACACAATTTCTCGCTGCAGTTCGACCTGCCGTGGCAGTCGAAGCCGTTAGTCAGGCGGCGCGACCGGCTGCCCGTCACCGAGCGCATCATGCCGCCGACCGGCGAGATCGCGGTGCCGCTGGCCGAGGACGAGGTGAAACAGGCTGCGGAACTCTTCGCCAAGCGCGGCATGGACGCCATCATCGTGGCGTTCCTGTTCTCCTTCCTCAACAACGAGCACGAGCAACGCGCCAAGGAGATGGTCAGGTCGATCCTGCCTGATGCCTTCGTTTCTTGCTCCTCCGACGTCGTCAACACGATCCGTGAATACGAGCGCTTCTCCAGCGCCGCGATGAACGCCTATATCGGCCCCAAGACCTCCGCCTATCTGCGCAGCCTCGAAGCGCGTCTTCGCGCCAACGGCATCAAGGCGATGGTCCGCATCATGCAGTCGAACGGCGGCATCTCGACCATCGAGAATTCGAGCGAGCTGCCGATCGGCCTCCTCCTCTCAGGGCCTGCGGGCGGGGTGATCGGCGGCCGCTGGACGGGCGAGAATTGCGGCAAGGCCAATATCATCACCATCGACGTCGGCGGCACTTCGGCCGACATCAGCGTGATCGAGAACGGCGAGTTGCGCATCAAGAACCCGCGCGATACGGAGGTCGCCAGCCTGCCGGTCCTCGTTCCGATGATTGACATCGATGCGATCGGCGCCGGCGGCGGCTCAATCGCCTATATCGACTCGGGTGGCGCCTTTCGGGTGGGTCCGCGTTCGGCCGGCGCCGTGCCGGGGCCGGCATGCTACGGAAAGGGCGGCGACGAAGCGACGGTCACCGATGCCCAGGTCGTTCTCGGCCGCATGGATCCGGAACATTTCCTCGGCGGCGACCTGACCATCGACGCGTCTCTGTCCGAGAAGGCGATCCGCAAGCATATCGCCGAGCCTCTGAAGCTTTCGCTCGACGAGGCAGCGCTCGGCATCTTGAAGATCATCAACAACAACATGGCGCTGGCGATCAACGCCAATTCGGTTGCCAAGGGCGTCGATCCGCGCAACTTCACGCTGATGGGATTTGGGGGCGCGGGACCGCTCCATTCTGTATCGCTCGCCGAAGCGATCTTCGCCAAGGATGTCATCTCGCCGGTGCATCCGGGCATCACGGCGGCAACCGGGCTGCTCGTGACCGACCTGCAGTACGAATGCACGCATTCGACGCTGATGGTGCTGAACGACGCAAGCGACGCGGACTTCGGCCGCGTCAACGCAGTGCTCGACGATCTGATCGCGCGCGCCAACCGCCAGCTCGACGCCGACGGCATACCGGCCGGGCAACGGCTGTTCCGCAGCGTCGCCGAATGCCGCTATGTCGGGCAGGGGTTCGAACTGCGCGCCGATGTTCCCCAGGGGCGGTTTGGCAAGAAGAGCGCCGAAGCGGTCATCGAGAACTTCTACAACGCCCACAAGCAGGTCTATGGCCACGCTTTCCGCGACCAGTCCTGCGAGGTCGTTACGCTGCGCGTGGTCGCCACCGTGGCGGTTGATACGCTGACGTTGCCGAAGCTTGGCCATGGCGGGCGCCGCAATCCCGCCGATGCCGAACTCTACCGGCGCCGGACCGTGTTCGACAATGGCGAGGCGCTGGAAACCCCGCGCTACCAGCGCGCGAACCTTCTCGCCGACGATACGATCTCGGGCCCGGCTCTGGTCATCCAGCACAATTCCACGACCATCGTTCCGCCTGGCTACGTCGCGACCGTCATGGACTACGGCGACATGCGCATCGAGCGGAAGGGGTGAGCGGCATGGTCAGCCCAGTCGATCCGATCAGCCTGCAGGTCATTGGAGGAGCGCTGCACTCAATCGCCGAGCAGATGGGCAACGTGCTCTATCGCATGAGCTATTCGTCGATCATCCGCGAAAGCCAGGATCTGGGCGCGGGCCTGTTCGACCGCGACTACAATACGCTCTGCGAATCCGACTCGACGCCGATGCATATCGGCTCGCTGCCGGGCTATCTGCGCGGCATCGAAAAGACCGTTCCGCTGGATGCCTGGAAGCCGGGCGACTGCGTGATCCACAACCACCCATATTACGGCGCCAGCCATTCCCCGGACATCGGCATCGTCATGCCGGTCTTTTTCGAGGGCGAACTGGTCGGCTTCTCGGCCAACACCGCGCACCATGTCGACATCGGCGCGGCGACGCCGGGGCTGGTCATCGACATTCCGGATGTCTTCGCCGAAGGCATGCTGCTCAACGGCCTGAAGCTCTACAATGAGGGCGTGCGCAACGAGCCGCTGTGGAAGTTCATTCGCGACAACACGCGCGTGCCAAGCCTCGTCATGGGCGACCTCGAAGCCCAGATCGCCTCGGCCGAGCTTGGCGTGCAACGCTTCATCCAGTTGATGCAGACTTATGGCAAGGACACGGTCCTACAGGCGACGAAGCAGTTGATGGACTACACCGAGGCGATGCTGCGCCGAGAGATCGCGAAGATTCCCGATGGCGATTATGTCGCCGAAGGGTTCCTCGACGATGACGGCCGCACGCGCGGCGTTACGCTGCCGCTGAAAGTGACCGTGCGCGTTAGGGGCGACGGGGTCGAGGTCGACACCACCGGCTCGTCGGCGCAGGTGCCGACGGCTTTCAACGTTCCCTTCGACGGATCGACCAAGGTCGCGTGCTACTTCGCTTTCCGCGCGCTGCTGCTCGATACCTATACGCATCAGGAATACATCCCGCAGAACGAAGGCTCGTTCCGTCCGGTGAAGGTGACGTCGCCGCTGGGCTCGATCTTCAACCCGATTTCGCCGGCCGCCGCAGAAGCCCGCTTCAGCCAGATCCAGCGGCTGTGCGACCTCATCATCAAGGCTTTGGCGCCGGTGCTTCCCGACAAATGCACCGCCGGCAATGCCGCCGTGCTGTCATTCGCCGCCTATTCCGGCGTGCGTCCGAACGGCGACTACTGGGTGTTCCTCGAAGTCAACGAGGCATCGATGGGCGGACGCCCGCAATCGGACGGCCCCGACACCGTCGAGGAACTGATGCGCAACACCCGCAACAATCCGCTCGAGGATCTCGGCATGCACCTGCCGCTGATCTGCGACCGCTACGAGGTCCGCGATGATGTGCCGCCCGGTGCGGGAAAGTTCCGCGGCGGCGCGGGCGTGGTCAAATCCCAGCGCTATCTGACGCCGGGTTTCATGACGCATGAATCGGACCGCAACGAGGACGCGCCCTGGGGCATTTTTGGCGGCAAGCCCGGCCATGTTAGCAAGGTCGAGCTCAGGAACACGGTTACCGGCGCCGTCAGCTACCAGCCGGCGAAGTTCTCGGGCCTGCGCACCGTCATAGGCGACACGATCACTTATTATTCTCCGGTTGGCGGCGGCTACGGTGACCCGCTGGAGCGCGATCCGGAAAAGGTGCTGGACGACGTTCTGGACGGCTTCATTACGGTCGATCACGCGCGGGACGATTATGGCGTGGTCCTGGCCGAGGTCGACGACGGATACGGATGGGCGCTGAACGGAGAAGCGACACTGGCGTTGCGCGCGGACATGGCGCGCGGCTAAAGGACGAATTGGGATTCGGCGGCATGGTGGTTGCGGAATTTCATTTGCCGGCATTGCCTCCACGGAGGATAGTGACCGAAAACGGAAGAGAGACGTGCGTCACTTTCGACGGTGCCGGCCTATCGGCTTCGCTAACAAGAGCGCGGAAAACGCGGCATGCGAAGAAGCGAAGACGGCGCATTCAGGCAGCGTACCAACGCAAACGCAATGGGAGAATGACATGACGAAAACAGGCGGATTTTTAGGCAGCAGGGCGATCTCGCGGCGCTCGATCCTCAAGGGCGGCGCGGCCATCGCGGGCTCCACGGCCATCACCGGCTTCCCGATGGTTTGGGCGCAGGCCCTCAAGGACGTTACCCTGATGCATACCGGGATGTCGTATTCGACGCTTCCCGATATCGCCAAGCAAGCCAGCCAGGACCTCGGCTTCAAGGTCGAGATGTCCGTGGTCGACCATCCCGGTCTCCTGAACCGGCTGGTTCAGGACCCGAACTCGCTCGACATCGCCGATCTCGAGATCTGGCAGAGCAAGGTCGCCGTTCCGCAGGGCGCTCTGCAGGCCGTCGAGATCGCCAAGATCAAGAACTGGGGCGAGTTGACCCCGCTCTACACGGAAGGCACGTTCGCCGGCAAGGAAGCCTCCCGACAGGGAGATTCGCCGTTCGAGTTCATCTACCGTGATGCCAAGGACGCCAACGGTTTCGCCAAGGGCAAGACCGACTTCGCGAACTTCTGCCCCGGCGTCTACAACGCCGACACGTTGGGTATCCGCCCCGATCTCGTCGGGCGCGACATTACGACCTGGGCCGATCTGATCTCGCCCGACTTCAAGGGCAAGACGGCGATCCAGAACATCCCGACCAACGGCATCATGGACGCTATGATGGCCTTCGAGTCAGCCGGCATGTTGAAGTACGGCGACAAGGGTAACCCGACGCAGGAAGAACTGACCGCCACGATCGCCAAGCTGATCGAGCTCAAGAAGGGCGGACATTTCCGCGCGCTCTGGAACACTTTCGACGAAAGCGTGAACCTCATGGCGTCGGGCGAGGTGGTCATTCAGTCGATGTGGTCGCCGGCGGTGACCGCGGTCCAGAGCCAGGGCATCAAGTGCACCTATCAGCCGCTCAAGGAAGGCTATCGCGGCTGGGGCAACGGGCTCGGGCTGCTGGCGCATCTCGAAGGACTGAAGCTCGACGCGGCTTACGAGTACCTCAACTGGTACAATTCCGGATGGGTCGGCGGCTTCATCGCCAAGCAGGGCTACTACAGCGCCAACCCGAAAACGGCCATGGCGGCGCTGACCGAGAACGAGCGCGGCTTCTTTTACGAGGGCAAGGCGGCGACCGCCGACATCACCAGCCCGACCGGCGAGAAGACCAACTCGACAGGCGACAAGCGCGACGGCGGTTCCTACGAGGAACGCTTCGCCCAGGTCGCGGTCTGGAACAACCTCATGGACGAGGCCGAATTCCTCTACGCCAAGTGGAACGAATTCAACGCCGCATGAGAATATGCATTCGGGGCGGCGGCTTTGCCCGCCGCCCCGATCCAGCCTTGCTCCGGCAAGTCAAGATTGCTTTCAGGATAGACGATGACTGCTGCGCCCACCGCCCAAAAATCACTTCTCCCGACCTACCTTCAGGTAGCGCCGCTGACGATCGTGCTCGCGTTCTTTTTCGTCGTGCCTGTCGCGCTGGTCCTGGTGGTGAGCTTTTTCCGCTACCAGATGCTGGTCGGCATCGTGCCCGACTTCACCTTCAAGAATTATGTCGACCTGTTGAGCAATCCGACAACATGGACGCTTTATCAATCGACGCTGAAATTCACGCTGATCGTGCTCGCGATCACCTTCGTGCTTGGGTTCTGGATCGCCTATTTTCTCGTCTTCCACGTCCGCAGTCTGCTGATTGCGATCGGGCTCTTCCTGGTCTGCACGGTGCCGTTCTGGACGTCGAACATCATCCGCATGATCTCCTGGCGCCCGGTGCTGGGCACGGAGGGGCTGATCAACAGTGCGCTGCTTAAGATGGGGGTCATCGACCAGCCGCTGCAATGGCTACTCTATTCGGACTTCTCGGTGGTGGTCGCTTATGTCCACCTGTTCACGCTGTTCATGATCGTGCCGATCTTCAATTCGATGGCGCGGATTGACAAGTCGCTGCTGGAAGCCGCTGTCGACGCCGGCTCCTCGCGCTGGGACGTCATCTGGAACGTCGTGCTGCCGCTGTCGAAGACCGGCATCGCGCTCGGCGCGCTGTTCGTGGTTACACTGGTCATGGGCGACTTCTTCATCGTCACGGTGATGAGCGGCGGCCTGTCGGGCTCGGCCACATCGGGCATCTTCAACGACCTGCAATTCCTGAACTATCCGCGCGCTGCGGCAAGCGCGGTGATCCTGTTGATCGTCGTGCTCCTGATCGCCGCCTCGATCTTCCGGCTGGTCGACGTACGCAAGGAGTTGGTGAGGTAACCATGTCAGGCGTAGTCTCATACGCACCGCGGCCCTGGACCTTCTACGTCCTGGCGACTCTGTTCGCGCTGTTTGTCGTCTTCCTCTACGGGCCGATGCTCGCGGTGTTGATCCTTTCGTTCCAGGGGCCATCCGCGTCGCTGGTCTTTCCGCTGCGGGATCCTTCGCTGATGTGGTTCGACGAACTGTTCAACCCGCGCAGGACAGGCGATGTGGTAGGGGCCTTCAATCGCTCGCTGCCATTGGCGGTGTTGGTGATGGTTCTGACCGTGCTGATTTCGGTTACGGCCGGCTTTGCGTTCCGGCGGCGCTTCAAGGGTGCGACGGCGATCTTCTATACGGCGATCGCCAGCCTGATCGTTCCTGGCCTCGTGCTCTCGATCGGAGCGCTCGTCACCTTCCGCTATCTCGGCCTGTCGGCCTCCTGGTACACGTCGGGCCTCGGCGTGCATCTGTCCTGGGCGTTGCCGTTCGGGCTGCTGATCATGTTTGCGGTGCTCGGTCGGCTTAGCCCGTCCTACGAGGAGGCGGCCTACGACCTTGGCGCCAGCAAATGGCAGACGGTCAAGGAAGTCGTCGTGCCCATCGTCTTCCCCGGCATGATCGCTGTCGCGCTTTTCGGCTTCACGCTCTCCTATGACGAGTTCCCGAGAAGCTGGCTCACCGTCGGCTCCAAGAACACGCTGCCGCTCGAAATCTGGACCATGACGACCAACGTCACCTCGCCGGCGCTCTACGCGCTCGGCACGGTCACCACGGTCGTCTCCTTCCTGGTCATCGCGATAGCGCTCTCCTCGATCATTCTCATCCAACGCAAACGGTCCCGCGGAAAATGAACAGCATGACACCAAAGGCCAGTCAGGCCCCTGCCGCGCGAGCGCAACAGGAAGACGGCGAGATCCGGCTGGTCGGGCTGACCAAGCAGTTCGGCAATTCTTATGCGGTGCAGAACATCGACCTGACGATCCCGCACGGTTCCTATTGCTGCCTGCTTGGGCCGTCCGGCTGCGGCAAGACGACGATCCTGCGCATGATCGCCGGTCACGAAACCCCAACCTCGGGCGAGATATACATTGGCGACCAGATGGTCGTCGGCAAGCCGCCGGTCGAACGCGGCACGGCCATGATGTTCCAGAGCTACGCCCTTTTTCCCCACCTCTCCATCCTCGACAACGTCGCCTTCTATCTGAAGATGCGCAATGTCGGCAAAGAGGAGCGGCGGCAGAAGGCGCAGGAGATGCTGCAACGAGTCCAGCTCAACCATCTGAAGGACCGTATGCCGGCGCAATTGTCCGGCGGACAGCAGCAGCGCGTTGCGCTCGCCCGCTCGCTCATCACCAACCCGAAGGTCCTGCTGCTCGACGAACCGCTGTCGGCGCTCGATGAATTCCTGCGGCTGAAGATGCGCGGCGAACTGAAGAGCCTTCAGGACGAGCTCGGCATAACCTTCGTCCATGTGACCCACACCCAGCCGGAGGCGATCGCGCTTGCCGACATGGTGGTGGTGATGGACACCGGCCGCATCGACCAGGCCGACACGGCCAACGTCATCTTCAATCGGCCGAAGACCCCTTATGTCGCGAGATTCATGGGCGGGCAGAACGTGCTGACCGGGACCGTCGAGAGCAGTGGTGGGGGCGTCGTCCGGCTCAAATCCTCGAACGGGTCGGTCTTCGAGGCGAAATCCGACGGAACCGCCGCCTCGCAAGAATCAAAGATGTCGATCGCCGTCAGGCGCGACCGAATCGCGATCCGCAGGGGCAAAGGCGAGGCGTCGCCGACCGATTTCAATTCGATCCCCGGCATTGTCGAGGCGACCGAATACCAGGGCAGCTACGTCAAGGTCACCATCAACATCGGCGGTGGAGTCTTCGTCGCGAACGTTTCCGATCAGGCTTACTTCGCCGAACCTGTCGGCATGGGCGATCCGGTCGTCGCCAGTTGGAACACGGACGATGTCCATGTCCTGAGCAAGGTCGATACCGGCGTTGCCGGCGATCCATATCTGGATGGAAGTCACTAGACCAATTCCAGGAGAAGTGGGAACCGGTTTTCCGTCCGGTATTGCGACAAAAAAAGAAGTTATAAGAAGACAGGAAGCAACCAGGGGCTGCCGGCCGCAGGCGCGGCGTCGGAAACGAAGGTGATCGAGGAGCAGACGATGTAACGATCGAACGCGCACGGCAATATTGCTGTGCGTGAGGTGGGTTTATTTGTGATTTTACGCCGGCGGGCTCGAATGCTCGTCGCCAGCGTCTGAAGAGCTTTAGCCCGACTTTCGCGTCGATGCAATGGCCGTCGAAGACAAGGTTGCGATCGAAATGGCACTACGGGAGCAGGAGCGAAACGTGACGGACATAGAAGACATCGCCAGCCGGACCGCCGCGGGGATCGCTCTCGCCTATCGGTCAGGCGAGGCTGGGCCGGTGGAGGTGACGGAGTGCCTGCTCGACCGGATCGCGAAGGCGAGGGCCGAGAACGTCTTCATCACGGTTATGGCCGACCGGGCGCGCGCCGAGGCCGCAAAGGCGCAGGCGCGCTATGCATCCGGCGTCCCGCTGTCGCCGCTCGACGGCGTACCCATCGCCTGGAAGGACATCTTCGACGTTGCCGGCGCGCCGACGACCGCCGGCTCGAAACTGCTCGGTGCTGGCGCGGCAAAGACCGCCGATCTGACTTGCGTCGCCAATGCGGCCGCGGCGGGCATGGTGGCTGTCGGCAAGCTCAACATGAGCGAATTCGCCTATTCGGGCCTTGGCCTCTATCCGCACTTCGGCACGCCGCTCAACCCGAACGACCGAGCCACGCCGCGTTCGCCGGGCGGATCTTCGTCCGGCTGCGGCGTGGCGGTCGCCGGACGGCTGGTGCCCTGCGCCGTCGGCTCCGATACCGGCGGCTCGGTCCGCATTCCGGCAGCTTTCAACGGCGTCGTCGGGTACAAGACAAGCACGGGGCGTATCGATGCAGCCGGTCTGGTGCCGCTTGCCCGTTCATACGATACCATCGGTCCGCTGGCGCGGTCGGTGGAGGATTGCATCCTTCTGGATATGGCGATGCGCGGCGCCCTGACCACGCCAGTTCGCCGCGCCGATCCGCGTTCGTTCGTCGTGCTGGTGCCCGAAAACGTGGTGCTGGACGACGCGGAGAAGGCCGTCGTCGACAATTTTGAGCGCACGCTGGAAGCACTCGCACGTGCCGGCGTTTCGGTGCGGCGCGAACGGGTTAGCACGCTCGACGAGATTCTCGACATGAATGCGCGCTACGGCACGCTCACCGCGGCGGAGGCCTATAGCGAGTATCGCGAGATCGTCGACGGCGACAAGGTCGATGCGATCGACAGGCGCGTCACGCGCCGCATCATGGACGGCAAGAGGATGTCGGCCAATGACGTCCTCTCGATCCAGCGCGGACGGCAACGGCTGATTCCGAAATTCCTGGCGCAGCTCGGAGGGGCGCTTCTCGTCATGCCGACGACGCCGATCACCGCGCCGGAAGTGGCGCCGCTGGAGGCTGACGACGATCTCTTCCATAAGGTCAATCTCAAGGCGCTGCGCAACACCATGCTCGGCAACGTTCTCGACCTTTGCGGCGTCGCGCTGCCCAATGGCCGCGACCGGAACAACATGCCGACGAGCATTCTTTTTTCTGCCGGCCATGGCGAAGACGACAGGCTGCTTGGCTGCGCGCTCGAGGTCGAACGCATCGTTCGCGACATGAACGTCGCGGCAATCTGACGACAAGGCAAGGAGGAAAATCATGGCCGACAAACCACGTTCTGAAAGGTTTGAGCGCGGGCTGAAGACCCGCCGCGCGGTTCTCGGCGCCGAATATGTCGACCGCTCGCTGGAGCAGGCCGACGACTTCAACTGGTCTATGCAGCAATTGACCACCGAGTGGTGCTGGGACGGGGTATGGAACCGGCCGGGGCTTGACCACCGTTCCCGCTCCATACTCAATCTCGGCATGCTCGCCGCCGCCAACCGGCCGCACGAATTCAAACTGCATATCCGGGGCGCCATCAACAATGGCCTAACCAAGGACGAGTTGAAGGAGATATTCCTGCAGATCGGGGTGTATTGCGGCGTGCCGGCAGTATTGCGGCGTGCCGGCAGCTCTCGACAGTTTCAAGATTGCCAAGGAGGTCTTCAAGGAATGGGAATTGACTGAACCCTCGAAGCCCACGCTCGGGCCTGTCGCCTTCGTCGGCCTCGGCATGATGGGGCTGCCGATGTCCGCGCGGCTGCTTTCCGCCGGGTGCGCCGTGCGTGGGAGCGACCTTTCCGCCGGGGCGCGGAACACTTTTGCCGAGCGCGGCGGGCTACCCTTCGAAACCGCGCGGCAGGCGGCGCAAGGCGTCGCGATCTTGATCACCATGCTGCCCGACGGCGAGATCGTGCGCGATGCGCTGCTCGGGGAGGGCGGGGCGGCGGATGCTCTTGATGCCGGAGCGTTGGTCATCGACATGAGTTCGTCGGCTCCGATGGAAACGCGGCGGCTTGCGGAGGATCTCGCCGCCAAAGGCATTTTCCTCATCGATGCGCCGGTCTCCGGTGGCGTCAGGAGAGCCGTCGACGGATCGCTGACGATCATGGCGGGCGGCGATCCCGGCCAGATCGAGCGGGCGCGGCCGTTGCTTCAGGCGATGGGCAATCACATCATCCCGACCGGCCCGGTCGGCTCCGGCCACGCGGTCAAGGCGCTCAACAATTATGTCTCGGCGGCGGGGCTGGCGGCGGCCTGCGAGGCCGCCATCATCGCGGAAAAGTTCGGCGTCGATCCGAACGTGCTCGTCGATGTGCTCAACGTCTCGACCGGGCGCAACAATTCGACCGAAGTGAAGATGAAACCGTTCATCCTGTCCGGCTCATTCGCTTCCGGGTTTTCCATGGCGCTGATGGCCAAGGATCTCCGCGCGGCGGCCGATCTCGCCGGACAACTCGATCTCGAAGCCGAAGGCGCTCATGAGGCGGCAGCCCTATGGGCGAAAGCCTCGACGGCACTTGGCAAGAGCGCCGACCACACGGAAATCTACCGGTTTCTCGCCGGGGCCGGAAAAACAGACTGAGGAGACGAAGCCATGGCCCGGATTATCCACACCGCGTCCGCCCAGATGGGGCCGATTGCGAAATCCGAAACGCGCAAGGACACGGTCCGGCGCCTTCTCGCGCTGATGCGCGAGGCCAATGGGCGCGGCGCCGAACTCGTCGTCTTCACGGAGATGGCGCTGACCACCTTTTTCCCGCGCTGGCTGATCCAGGATGAGGCCGAGCTCGACAGCTACTATGAGGCCGCGATGCCGGGGCCCGACACGCAGCCGCTCTTCGACGAGGCGAAGAAGCTCGGCGTCGGTTTTTATCTCGGCTACTCCGAACTGGTTGTGGAGGAGGGCCGCAAGCGCCGCTTCAACACCTCGATCCTGGTCGACCGTTCCGGCGCCATCATCGGCAAATACCGCAAGGTGCATCTGCCCGGCCACGCCGAGCCGCAGCCGGGTCGCACGCACCAGCATCTGGAGAAGCGTTATTTCGAGCCCGGCGATGGCTTCAAGGTCTGGCGCGGCTTCGGCGGTGTGATGGGGATGTGCATCTGCAACGACCGCCGCTGGCCCGAAACATACCGCGTCATGGGCCTTCAGGGCGTCGAGATGGTCATGCTTGGCTATAACACGCCATACGATCATACCGGCCATAAGGACATCGACAGCCTGACCCAGTTCCACAACCATCTGTCGATGCAGGCCGGCGCCTACCAGAATTCCACCTGGGTGATCGGCACGGCCAAATGCGGCGTCGAGGAAGGGTCGAACATGGTCGGGCAGAGCGCGATCATCGCGCCCTCGGGCGAGATCGTCGCGCAGGCGGTTTCGCTGGAGGACGAGATCATCACGGCGCGCTGCGACCTCGACCTCGGCACGCGCTATCGCGAGACGATCTTCAACTTCGCCAAGCACCGCGAGCCGGAGGCATACAGGCTGATCGTCGAGCAAAAAGGAGCGGTGCCGCCGCCCGAAGTCTGATCAGGGCTGACATTCCGGTTCCAGCCGGGCAGAATGAATTCCAATCAAGGAGAACGAGCATGTCTACAGTCATCAAGGGCGGCACCATCGTCGCCGCGGACAGGACCTACGAAGCGGACGTCTTGATCGAGGGCGAAAAGATTGCCGCGATCGGCCCGAACCTGAAAGGCGACAAGGTGGTTGATGCAGGAGGCGCTTACATCATGCCGGGTGGCATCGATCCGCACACCCATCTCGAAATGCCCTTCATGGGCACCACCGCGGCCGAAACCTGGGAGAGCGGCACATTCGCCGCGGTTTCGGGTGGAACCACGCTGGTCGTCGATTTCGTGATCCCGGGCCCGGACGGCATGCTCGTGGCACTCGACGACTGGGAGGCCAAGGCCAAGCGCCAAGCCTCGTCCGACTATTCGCTGCACATGTGCGTCAACGGCTGGTCCAAGAAGCATTTTGACGAAATGCCCAAGGTGATCGAGCGCGGCATCAACACCTTCAAGCACTTCATGGCCTACAAGGGCGCGCTGATGGTGAACGACGACGAGATGTTCGCCTCGTTCCAGCGCTGCGCAGCGCTGGGCGCGCTACCGCTGGTCCATGCCGAGAATGGCGACATCGTCGCGGCCCTCCAGGAAAAATACATGACGGAAGGCTTGTCCGGCCCGGAGGCACATGCCTATTCGCGTCCGCCCGAAGTGGAAGGCGAGGCCACCAATCGCGCCATCATGATCGCCGATGCGGCCGGCGTGCCGGTCTACATCGTCCACACGTCGAGCGAGCAGGCGCACGAGGCGATACGCCGTGCGCGCCAGAAGGGCATGCGCGTCTATGGCGAGCCGCTGATCCAGCATCTGACGCTCGACGAGAGTGAGTACATGAATAAGGAATGGGACTACGCGGCGCGGCGCGTCATGAGCCCGCCCTTCCGCGACAAGAAGCATCAGGATTCGCTGTGGGCGGGGCTTTCGTCCGGCTCGCTGCAGGTCGTGGCGACCGACCATTGCGCCTTCACGACCGAGCAGAAGCGCACCGGCATCGGCAATTTCACGAGAATCCCCAACGGCACCGGCGGGCTCGAAGACCGGCTGTCCGTGCTGTGGACCAAGGGCGTCGAGACGGGCCGCATCACGCCCAACGAATTCGTCGCCGTGACCTCGACCAACATCGCGCAGATCCTCAACATCTATCCGCAGAAGGGCGCGATCCTGCCGGGTTCCGACGCCGACCTCGTGGTCTGGGATCCGAAACTGTCGAAGACGATCTCGGCGGTCAACCAGAAGTCGATCATCGACTACAACGTGTTCGAGGGCTTCAAGGTGAACGGCCAGGCGCGCTACACGCTGTCGCGCGGCGAGGTGGTCTGGTCATACGGCCAGAACTCGCAGCCGAGGCCCGGCTGCGGCAAGCTGGTCAAGCGCAAGGCTTTTCCAGCCGTCAGCAAGGCGCTGTCGACATGGAAGGAACTGACCGCACCGCGCGCCGTGACGCGCTCGGCCGAGCACATGCCGATCGGGGTGTGAACGGGGACGGGATCGACACTCCCTTCCGTTTCGCTTCGCGAACCGCCTCTCTCCATAGGGGGAGAGGGCGGCCTTGGCTCATGTCAATGCAGGGTCCATGTCCGAAGGATTCTGTACTCCGTCAGCCACAGCCTGCTTCGGGATCGATCGCGCGCGTCGGCAGGAATTGCGGATTGTAGGAAAGCGTGAGGTGCGGCTGGAACTCTTCCGGTACGCGGTATTGAAATCTACGCAACCCGGCGCCGAGCGCCGCGTGCACAGATCCATCACCGGACCCTCATCCGCCAGTAGCACCAGCGGATGCTCCAGAGGCCTGCCCTTTTTGGAGATGCCCGGAAAGCTGCCCATGCGGCTGAAGGTGATATCGAAGGGCGGTATCTTGACCGTGCCGGCTGCCAGGCCTGCCGCAATTCGTCCTTGCTGCGCAGCCATTGTGATCGCTGATATGCACGAGCGATGTGTGAAAGCGATCATTGAACAGAAGCCGGCCGGAAAGGCTGTACTCCTGCGATGCATCGCTGCCTGTCCGTTCGGCCGCTTGCTTTGCGGACGCGTCCGGGAACAGGCCAAACATCCGCTCGGGCCCTTGCGGCCTCGGCGACAGATCGGACAGGAAATCGAACTCGCCCTGTTTCAGAATAGGTATACCCCCGGCCAGACAAGCCGGCTCCACTACGAACAATAGGGAACAAATCATAAACGCAACACGCGAGTCAACAATCGCGGCGCTGGAGCTAGATCAGCCGCCCGACCTCGTTGCGGTCGGCGATCGACCAGAGGTGCGGCATCAGTCGGTCAATGCCAGCGCTGTCGAGGCTCTTGCCGTAGGCGGCCAGCCGCCGGGCCTTGGTGTCGATCTCGTCGCGGGACAGCGTGTTGCCGGGATCGCCCTTCGGCTCGTCGACCCGGCCCTCCAGCACCTTGCCGTCGGTGGTCGTAACCGACACCTTGCCGATCCAGCGGTTGGGATAGGCGGCATCGACCTCGGCATCAAGCTTCATCTCGACGCGGTCGAGGAAGGACCGCGCCGGCGCATCCGCGAGATAGCCATCGAATTCCACCATGCCCGCCCGCCTGTGCGTGGCGATCAGGCCGAGCGTCGCCGGCATCGAGAATTTAGCCTGGTGGACGGTCACCGGATCGGTCACCGGACCGAGCACGTCGATCGCGCCCTGGTGGACATGCGCGGTCACGCGGGCGATGCTCTCTGGCGTCAGCTTGTTTGCCTCCATCACCTGCCGCAGCGCGTCGGCGGCCGGATGCGTGTGACGGCATGAGGCGTGGAACTTGAACGAGGTTTCCAGCACCGCCCAGCGCGTACCGAGGCGACCGGTCAACTTCGCCGGATCGGCGTCGGTCGACATGCCCGCCGCCAAGCCTTGCTTGCCCTCGAGGACGCGCTTCGCGCCGGTGAAGCCGTCCTTCGCGAGGAATGCGGCCGCCAGCCCGTCGGCGGCTGCCTTTGCCGCGTGAAGCTGCTTGGAATCGGCCGCATCGCGCAGAAATTCCCAAAGCCCGGCGGCCTGCGTTCCCGCGGAGCCGATGGCGTGCAGCATTGCGGTTTCATCGAGGCCGAGAAGACCTCCCGTCGCCACCGCCGCCGCGATCGTGCCCGCCGTCCCCGTCGTGTGGAACACCTTGTAATGCGAACGGCCGAGGAACTCGCCGACGCGGATGCCCGCCTCGTAACCGGCGACCGAAGCAGCGATGAAATCGCGGCCCGACATGCCGAGATGCTGGGCGGTCGCCAGCGCCGCGGGAAAGACGACGGCCGCTGGATGGAACACGGAGCCGTTATGAACGTCGTCCTGCTCGGAAATGTGCGAGGCGGCGGCGTTGACCATGGCCGCAAACAGCGGCGAGGTCGTCCTGCGCGAGGCGAGCATCTCCGCCCGTCCATCCGGCGGACCCATCAAATCTGCGAATTTCTCGAGGATGGAGATCGCGCGCTGGCCGTGCCCCGACAACGTGGAGCCCACCCAGTCGACGAAGAAATCCACCGTCCGGTCGATGACCGGCTGGGGTATGTCCTCGTAGCGCAGCGTGGCCGCGAAAGCGGCGAGACCGGCGCTCTCCCGGCCGGTTGCTTTGGCCAGCAACGGGTTGATTTCGGTTGCGCTCATGATCGCCTCAAAAAGATCGCGGCAGGCCGAGGATATGTTCGGCCACATAGGACAGGATCAGGTTGGTCGAGATCGGGGCGACCTGGTAGAGGCGCGTCTCGCGGAACTTGCGCTCGACATCGTATTCGGCGGCGAAGCCGAAGCCGCCATGGAACTGGATGCAGGCATTGGCCGCTTCCCACGAGGCGTCGGCTGCAAGCAGCTTGGCCATGTTGGCCTCCGCGCCGCAGCCCTCATGGGCGTCGAATTTCCGCGCCGCCTCGAAGCGCATCAAGTTGGCCGCCTCGACGTTGACAAAAGCCCGGGCGATCGGAAATTGCACGCCCTGGTTCTGGCCGATCGGCCGGTCGAAGACGATCCGCTCTTTGGCGTAAGTGCTTACCTTGTCGATGAACCAGTAACCGTCGCCGATGCATTCGGCGGCGATCAGCGTACGCTCGGCGTTCAGCCCGTCGAGGATGTAGCGGAAGCCCTTTCCTTCCTCGCCGATCAGGCTGTCAGCCGGAATCTCGAGGTTGTCGAAGAACAGCTCGTTGGTCTCGTGGTTCACCATGTTGCGGATCGGCGTGACTGTCAGACCTTTGCCGATCGCCTGATGTACGTCGACGAGGAAGATCGACAGGCCTTCGGACTTCTTCCTCACCTCCGCCAGCGGCGTCGTGCGGGCGAGCAGGATCATCAGGTCGGAATGCTGGACGCGGGAAATCCAGACCTTCTGGCCGTTGACGACATAATGATCGCCTTTTCTCACGGCCGTGGTTTTCAGTTTCGTAGTATCCGTTCCGGCTGCCGGTTCGGTGACGGCCATCGACTGGAGACGCAAGTCGCCGGATGCGATCCTCGGGAGGAAAAAATCCTTCTGCGCCTTGGAACCGTGCCGCAGCAGCGTGCTCATATTGTACATCTGGCCGTGACAATGGCCGGCATTGCCGCCGGAACGGTTGATCTCCTCCATCACCACGCTTGCCTCAGCTAGGCCAAGGCCAGAGCCGCCGAATTCTTCCGGGATCATCGCCGCGAGCCAGCCGGCTTTGGTCAGCGCGTCGAGGAACTCGACCGGATAGGTCGCGGCCTGGTCGTGTTTGCGGTGGTATTCCGGCGGAAATTCCGCACATAGCGCGCGCAGCGCCTCGCGCATCTCTTGATGGCGGGGCTTCGGGATCATTGCTCAGCCTTGCGTTCGAGGAGGTCCGAAAGACCGAATTCGGCAAGAATGGACGCCGTGTGCCCGCCCAGCGCGGGCACCGGATCAATGCGCGGCTCCCAAGCATTTCCGCTGATCGGCTTCAGCGCTGGGAGGGCTCCCGCCGGCGAATCCACTTCGCGCCAGCGGTCGCGTGCGGCAAGCTGGGGATGGTCCCACAGGGCGGCCATGTCGTTGACGCGCGCCGTGCCGATACCGGCCTGCTCCAGCCGTGCGATTGCTTCATCCGTCGCAAGAAAGCCTAGAATGCCGGCGATCACCGGCTCCAGAAAATCGCGATGTCCGGCGCGGCCCGAATTGCCCTTGAAGCGCGGGTCCGCGGCAAGATCCTCGCGCATAAGCACCTGTCCGGCGAAAGACGCCCATTCGCGATCGTTCTGCAGGCCGAAAAACACGCTGCCGTCGGCCGTGGCGTAGGGGCCGTAGGGGTAGATGGTCGCATGGCCGGCGCCGCTGCGCGGCGGCGGTTCGGCTCCATCGAGAGCGAAATACATCGGAAATCCCATCCACTCGGCCATGGCTTCCAGCATCGATACCTCGATGTGATCGCCACATATGGTCTTCCCGCGATGAAGAAGTGCTGCGAGGATCGAATGGTAGGCGGTAACGCCGGCCGCGATGTCGGCGATCGAAATACCAGCCTTGGCCATCTGGTCAGGCGAGCCCGTTACGGAAAGAAAGCCGGCTTCCGCCTGGATCAGGAGGTCGTAGGCCTTGCGGCCCTCGTCCGGACCGCCGCCACCGTAGCCCGAGATGGAGCAGGTAACGAGGCGGGGATTGGCTTGGCGCAACGCCGCCGGATCGAGACCGAGCCGCTCCACCGCTCCCGGCGCGAGATTCTGCACGAAGACGTCGGCCTCGGCGAGGATTGCCCGCAGCGCCTCGATCGCGCCTGTGTCCTTCAGATCGAGCGCGAGGCTCTCCTTGGAGCGGTTGGTCCAGACGAAATGGCTCGCCAGGCCGCGCGCCCGGGTGTCGTAGGCACGGGCGAAGTCGCCGCCGTCCGGCCGCTCGACCTTGATGACGCGGGCGCCCTGATCGGCGAGAAGCCGCGTGCAGTAGGGCGCGGCGATGGCCTGTTCGAGCGAGACGACCAGAAGCCCGTCGAGCGGCCGGCTCATCCGAGCTTCGCCTCTCCGGTCATGGCCAGATCGCCATCTGCATTGGCCGCCCACAGCTTCACTAAACCGTCGGCTCCCGGCGGGTTTCCGTTGATGCTCATTTGCGCGCCGTCGAACAGCGGCGAGACGGCGCGAAACGAGAACGCCTCCATCCACGCTTGCGGCGCATGGCGGCGAACAAGGTCGAGCAGGAGCGTCGCGATCAGCGGCCCGTGGACGACCAGGCCCGGATAGCCCTCTTCCTTGGTCACGTAGTCGCGGTCGTAGTGGATACGATGGCTGTTGAAGGTGAGCGCCGAATAGCGGAAGAGCTGGACGGGGTCGGGGGTCAGAGTCCGCCGCCACTTACCCTGTGCTGCCTTCGACGGAGAGGCCTTGACGGCCGGCGCGTCGAGGCCGCGATAGACGATGTCGTGCTCGTCGATGATCGCCGCCGCTTCGCCGGCGCGGCCGATCTCATGGCGGACGGTTACGAGCACCAGCGGCCCGTTCGCTCCCTCTTTCCGTTTGACGGCCTCGATGGTCGAGCGCCGGGCGACGCGGTCGCCGACGCGAATTTGGCCCGGAAACGAAATCCGGCTGCCCGCCCACATGCGGCGTGGCAATTCGTGGACGGGCGGCAGGAAGCCGCCGCGTCTGGGATGGCCGTCGGGCCCGATTTCGGAAAGACGGGCATTCGGAAGGAACAGCAGCCAATGGCCGAGGGGTAGAACAGGATCGCCTCTTTCAGGCTCCGGTTCGTTGCGGTCGAGCGTTGCGGCCAGCCGGTGGAGCGGTCCGGCGGCGGCGATGTCGCTGCTCACTTCACAGCGGCCGATCCAGTCCGAGTAGTCGCCCTCCGTATCGGTCATCGCGAGCCTCAGGCGACCTCGAAGCGGATCGGCTGCGCGCCTTCCCAGAGCGCCAGCCGGCCGATCTCCGGCAGCCTGTCCAGTCCGGAGGTGAGCGTGATGAAGTGGCTTCCCGCAAGCTGTCCCATCTTGCTTGCGAAATGCACGCCCCCATAGGCGAGCAGGATCTCTGTTTCCGAAATTCCGCCCGGATAAAGGATGATCTGGCCGGGGGCGGGAAAGCTGGTGTGGTTTTCGTACGAAACGCCGAAATCGAGGTCGCCCAGCGGGATCCAGACCGCCTCGCCGCTCCAGCGGACATGCACGATCTTACCGTCGAAGGGCAGCCGGCTGCGAAAGGCTGCACACGTCTTCGGTGCCCACTCCTCCTCGAACCGCGCATTGAAGATCATTCCGGCAATCGATATCTTAAGAGCGGTCATGTGGGTTCCAGTGGTTCAATTAGCGGATCAGATCGGGCAATTCAAATCCCGCATCAATTGATGCGGGATAAGTATTAATCAGCGCCAATCCAACCTTAAGTCCCTACCATCCATAAAGAAAAATCTGGATTTTTCAATCCTGTCGTGTTCCTATTTGATGGATCACCGAGCCGTATGGGCGGCCGGAATGGGAGAGCGAAGCATGGCGAAGAAAGAAATCATTTGCGCGTTCGGCACCGACATCGATTCGGTCGCCGGCTGGATCGGCTCCTACGGCGGTGGGGATTCGCCCTCGGACATCCAGCGCGGCATTTTCGCCAGCGAAGTCGGCAACATACGCCTTCTCAACCTTTTCAAGAAATACGGCCTCAAGACCAGCTTCTTCATTCCGGGCCATTCGATCGAGACGTTCCCGGATCAGGTCAAGCGGATCGTCGACGAAGGCCACGAGATCGGGGCGCATGGCTATCTGCACGAGAACCCGATTGCGATGACGCCGACCCAGGAAGAGGCGGTGCTGGTCAAGTGCATCGACCTGATCGAGAAACTCTCCGGCAAGGCGCCGCGCGGCTACGTTGCGCCTTGGTGGGAGATGTCGGCCTCGACCGCCGGCCTGCTGCAGAAATACGGCTTCAAATACGACCATAGCCAAGGCTACCGCGACTTCCAGCCCTTCTATGCGCGCGTCGGCGACGAATGGACCGTCATCGACTATTCCAAGAAGGCCGAGGAGTGGATGAAGCCGCTCAAGCACGGCAAGGAGATCGATCTCGTCGAGATCGGCGCCAACTGGTATGTCGACGACCTGCCGCCGATGATGTTCATGAAGAAGGCACCGAACAGCCACGGCTTCGTCAATCCGCGCGACATCGAGGAACTGTGGCGCGACCAGTTCGACTGGGTCTATCGCGAGATGGATTATGCAGTGTTTCCCTTCACCATCCATCCCGACGTCAGCGGCCGGCCGCAGGTTCTCCTGATGCTGGAGCGCCTGATCGACTACATTAACGGGCATGAGGGCGTGAAGTGGATGACCTTCGAGGAGATCGCCGAGGATTACCGCCGGCGCTTCCCGTTTGCCGGCGGCAAGCGTCCCGAAGTCATCTGACTGGATCGGCTTCACATTCGACAGAACATGCAGGCGGCGCTACCGTCGCCGCCTGCTGAAACAGGAGGTCGCCATGTGCTCGAGCTGCGGGTTTCCGGCTGCCCCCGGTCACTGGACCGAGGCAGGCGCGGCAAGCGCGCCCGACCGGCTGCGCGCGCGTTTCCGGCGCGTTCAGGTGCTCCAGTCTGTCCTTCCGGCCTATGGTCTGGCCGCGCATGACGGCGCTCAGGTGCCCGGCATCCAGATCTCGACGCTTTCCGGCGACCATACGATCGTGCGCGATCTCGAAGAGGTCTGGGCGGCGGCCGAACGGCTTTTCGGCCGCCCCGTCGATCCGCTCGACCCGCACTTCCTCGGCGAGGACGAGGCCGACTAGTGCTGGGCGATCCTGATGGCCGTATGCGGCTCACCGTGCTCGGCGGATTTCTGGGCTCGGGCAAGACGACTTGGCTGCGGCACCAGTTGCATGACGGGTTGCTGAAGGACGCCTATGTGATCGTCAACGAGGCTGCGGAAACGCCGGTTGACGATGCGCTGCTGTCGCGGGCTGCCAATCTTTCGGTGCTCGCCGGAGGCTGCGCCTGCTGCGATGGCAAGGCGGATCTCATCGCGCTGCTCCGCCGCCTTTGCGACGAGCGCAGCCGAACCGAATCGGACTGCAGGCGGCTCGAGCGCATCGTGCTGGAAACCAGCGGGCTTGCCGAGCCCGGGCCGATCGTCGAGGCCATCCGCGCCGATCCTGTTCTCGTTCATCACATCGTCGTTAGCGAGATCGTCGTCGCGGCCGATGCGCTGCACGCGCTGACGCAGCTCCGTACCGAACCGCTTGGGCGCCGTCAGGTCGAGATGGCGGACCGACTGGTCGTCACCAAGGTGGACGAGGCCGGCGAAAACGCTCTCGCGCGCCTGCTGGCCACGCTTCGCGTGGTCAATCCGGGCGCGGCGATCTCCGCCGCTGTCCAAGGCTCGTCCGTTGCGCTGCCTGAATTCGCAGGAGTGGAGGCTGAGTATCTTGCTGATCTGTCTGGTGGTGAAACGCGGCCCTCGATCTTTCCGACCAGGCTGATGCTGGACGAAACGATCGACTGGACTGCATTCAGCGTCTGGATGTCGGCGCTGCTGCATGCGCGCGGCGACGACGTGCTGCGCGTCAAGGGGGTGGTGAGGACGCCGGCCGGCCGGCTTCTGCTCCAGAGCGTACGCAAGATCGTGCAGTCGCCGGAGATCCTGCCGGAGCAGGAAAACGGCCCTGACCGCGAGGACGACACGATCGTTGTGATCGGCAGGGGCTACCGGCCCCAGGATCTCGAACGCTCGCTGCGTCATTTCGCTGGGGCGCGACTATCAAGGGGGCTGCCGTGACCAGCGACGATGTCTATCGCCAGCAGCAGTTCGGCCAGAAGACCGGCTTCGGCAAGACGCCGGCGCTTCTGGTCGTCGATTTCGTCAACGGCTTCACCGATCCCGAAATCCTCGGCGGCGGCAACATCCTGGACGCGGTGGCAGCCACGGTCCCGCTGCTGGGTTTCTTCCGCGCGCGCAAGCTCCCGGTCATCTTCACGCGCATCGTCTATGCCGACGACGGATCGGATGCAGGCATTTGGTGCCAGAAGGTGCCGCGCCTGCGCGACCTGACCGAGAACGCGCCGGCGAGCCAGGTCGTGGCGACGCTCAACCCCTGCGCCGGCGAGTTGGTCATCCGCAAGACGCAGGCTTCGGCCTTTTTCGGCACGCATCTTGGCGCCTGCCTGATCTCGAAGAGCATTGACACGCTTGTGGTTGCGGGGTGCACGACCAGTGGTTGTGTCCGCGCCAGCGTGATCGACGCGATGAGCATGAGCTACCGGACGGTCGTCGCCACCGACTGCGTCGGCGATCGTGCGATCGAACCGCACCGCGCCAACCTCTTCGACATCGGCCAGAAATATGCCGACCTTCTGGCGGCCGAAGAAATCACTGCCGCGCTCGCTCGCGCCTGACGCTGCCTCAATAAGGGCGAGTGCGTGAAGCCCCGCCGCCAGCACCCGAATGCCGTCGACGATGTCAGGCATCGAGGAGAATTCTTGCGGCGTATGGCTGCGGCCGTCCTTGCTGCGCACGAAGATCATCGAAACCTTGGCGGGTCTTCCTCAAAGTGTGTGGTAGTTGGGCGGATGGAGCGGCAGCATTCTTGCTCGCAGAAGTTCAGCGCTTGCGCGACCATACATTGCGCGTGTGAGGGTCTTCAGCCTGTTGACCTGCCCTTCGGTCTGGCCGTTGCTCCAGGTTGCTCAACGGCATTCCTCACAGCATCGAGGTCTCGGTTCAGCGTTCGGACGAAGCGCTGCATGGCATAGATGCCCATCTCAGATGCATCGTCCAGCCAGTCTTCCAGCTTCGAAACATCTTTGCTCCGGAAAATGCCATGAAAGCGCATGGCAAGGCTGCACATTACGGCGAAATCTCGCGAGGCTTCCTTCAGGGCATCGACCTTTGCCGCTTGCTCTGCTGTCAGCAACCCTCGCGGCTTGACGACGCAAAGTGCAGCAGCGACGATCGGCGATATCACATGGCCGGTTGCGGGATCCAAGACGCGGATCCGGGTCGGGGCCGATGGCGCGACGATCGTGGAGGCTAAGGGAGCAATGTCCGTTCTTGCATCGTTGGCGCGTCGCCACGTGGTCAGAAGCCGCTCCAGGTTCGAGAAGCTGCAGGTGTAACCGCGACGTTTGATCTCGTCGAACAGATCGCGACCTCGGACACCACCGTCGTTCCGACGCTGCGATAGATACTCGTGGAAATAGCGGGGCGTACTCGGTCGCGGCGCGGCTGGGCGTCGGTCCGGAGGTGCATCGAACTTGAGCCATTTTGCAATGGTGCGCCGACCGAAGCCGGTTTGTCGAGCAATGTTGTCGATAGACATTCCCGTGTCACGGAGGGTTCGCATTGTGTCAAAGACGGCTTGCCTTGAGTCAAAGACGGCTTGCCTTGAGTGGCGGTGCGTCTGCCGGGCAAGCTGCCGTCGCGTCAACATCGTGCGTTGCACACCCGTCAGGTGGAGGCGGTGAAGTGTCAGGGGAACACCTATCGCTACCAGGCAATCCGGCGTGGGAAGGTGTGGTCGGTTCGTGTCAGTGCATGGTCCGGCGACATCGTCAGCGCGCGCGCGATTGGCTACTACTGAGGTCGATTTCTTCGGGTTCGGTCGGTTGCGCCTGTCAGATACTGAGATCAGATGCCTGGTCCCTTTGCGTTTACACCGGTGCGCCATGCCTCGCAGAATGAATATGCCATCTCGGTTTCGCGTGACAGTGGTTGCGCTTTGCGGCCTACATTCTTGGCGGTCCGTCGTTTACTGTTGGTGTAGATATGTCGGTACTCGCGGGACATCTCCACTAAGCTCCCAATTCTTGGGCGAAGAAGATGTTCATGAGCAAGGATCAACGCGAGATCGCGCGCAAGCTTCGTATTCTTCAGCACGCTGATGAGACCGGTCACGTCGCGATGACATGTCGATATTTTGGCGTCGGCCGCAGCAGTTTCTACCGGTGGCGTGAGGCTTACCGAAAACACGGTGACGCCGGTCTGGTGAACCGGCCGCCGATCCCGAAGTGGCATGCCAATCGCACGCCGGACGGGGTGTTCACCAGCGAGGATCTGGGAATACAGCATGCGCTCAATCGATTCATGAAGCCCGGTTCCGATGTTTTCATCGATCTTTCGGTCGGTACGCCATCCGAACTGGAGCAGCAGGTTGCCGATGGCGGCCGCGACATCGTCATTGGGCCGTTTTCGCAGAAGGCGCCGGGCGTCGTGTACCGAAACTATTGCGATGAACCGCACCTCCTCTATTGCGGCCGGCAACACCCGTTATTTACCGTGCCTGAAGCGCGGATTGACCAGGACGCCATCGAAGCCGCGCGGTTTTCAGTGCGCAGCTACCGCCACTTCGACGATCTCTATCTCGTGGGAGACCCCAGGGCGAGCGCGTCGGTGGTCCATATGGAAGCACAATTGATGCTGATCCTGTCGGGCAATTTCATCGGTTTCCTGCCATGTCACTTTGCCCTGCCCTGGATCAAAGCCAGTGAAATGCGGGCAATCAAGCCATGATGCACAAGGTCGCATACCGCAAGGCCGATGCCGGACGTTTGCTTGTTCAAGCATTTTTGAAAACACTGCTTGACTTCAGGCCAGCGGGCAGGAGCAGCAAGATTGGTGAATGACCCCTCACACCGAGATTGCGTCCAACAGCACGCGGTTTTGCCGCCGGATCGCGGCGCGCAACTCGTTGATCGTCGCGTCAGCCTGCTTCACGAATTCGATGAACATCATGTTCATATTGTTGAAGACGAGTTCGCCCAGCGCCCGCCCGTCGGCGTCGGCGCTGACGTGGCGCAGATCCTGCAGGCGAACGATGAGCGCGCAGATCTGGTCGGTCAATGCGCGGTCGAGCGCCGTATAAGTCCGGCCGAACGGGCTTTCCGGCTGTTGCATGGAGATCGCCATGGCTTGGCGCCACATCTCCTTGCTGAGATAGATAAGCGAGTGCTCGACATAGATGCCGATCAGCGTGTCGATTGCGTCGCCGACATTCGTCGGCGGGTTGGCGACGACGCCGCGGCCGGCACGCAGCACCGCGTTCACCTCCATCGAGACGATGGCGACCAGTATGTCGCCCTTGTTCTGGTAGTAGTTGTAGATCGTTCCGACCGAGACCTCGGCCTGCGCCGCGATCGCCTCGATCTTCGAGCCCTCGTAGCCCGCCTCCCGGAACAGCTCTGCCGACGCTTCCAGGATGCGCTGGTGACGATCCGCCTTGTGCTTGGCCCGCAATCCGCTCATTCGCGATACCTGCCACGAAATCGGAATTGACTCAAATTTGGAATTGGTTCAGTTTTTCGGATGAGTCATCACGGCAGGGAGAATAAGCAATGTCGATCAATCCCGTTTCCGTCCTGAAGAGCCGGGCACGGGCTGTCGCGGCAGCGACAGCGCTCGTCTCCGTGCTCGCCGGCGCCGGCGCGGTTTCGGCGCAGGAGCTGAATGCGCTGATCTGGTGCGACCACGCCGATCCGGCATTGCTCCAACCATTCGAAGAGGCCAACGGCGCCAAGGTCAACATCAAGGAGTTCGAGGGCACCGGGGCCGGCCTCGCCATCGTCGAGCAGTCGCAGCCTGGCGACTGGGACGTCATGGTCATCGATTCGATCGACGTGCGGCGCGGCGTCGAGAAAGGCCTGTTCGAGGCGCTCCCGGAAGACCAGTTGCCCTTTGCCGACCTGTTTTCCGAGGTGAAGATGGACGGCGCGACCGTGGTCGACGGCAAGCGCTACGGCATCACCGAGAAATTCGGCTACAACACGATCGGCTTCAACAACGCCAAGGTCGATCCGGCCGACATGCAGTCGCTGGCTTCACTTACCGATCCGAAGCTTAAGGGCCGCATCGCCATCTACGACTATTACCTCCCCGTCATCGGCATGGCAGCGCTTTCCATCGGCAAGAAGACGGCCGAACTCACCGAGGCCGACCTTCCGGCCCTGAAGGAGGTGCTTTTAAAGATGAAGGCCAACTCGAAGCTCGTGGGCGATGTCGTCGCCAGCCAGACGGCGCTGGCCACCGGCGAGGTGGATGTTCTGGTCGGCGGTGGCGAGTGGGTCACGGCGGGTCTTGCGAAGGAGAACCCTGCGCTCGATTTCTCGATTCCGGCGGAAGGCGCGGTGCTATGGTCGCAGTCGCTGGCCATGTTCAAGGATTCCAAGAACAAGGAGCTTGCGCTCAAGTTCATCCAGTATGTGATGAGCCCCGACGGCCAGGCGCGCCTTGCCACCTCATCCTGCTACTGGGGCATGCCGGCCAGCACCAAGGCGGCGCTGACCGACGAGCAGAAGAAGACGCTGCGCTTCGACGAGCAGCCCGCCTTCCTCGCGCGCGCCCAGCCCTACCCCTCGCCCGACGCCGACCTCGACAAGAAAATGCAGGATCTCTGGACAGAAATGCTGCAGGCGCAGTGAGCGCTGGCGTAAGCGCGATTTCCAACCGCGCGCTTCCCTGGGCGCTGGTGACGCCGGCGCTCGGCTGGACCCTGCTGTTCTTCGCGCTTCCCTTCGTCGGCATGGGGTTCCTCAGCCTCACATCGCTCGATGGCGATGGCCTAAGCCTGGACAATTACGCGCAGTTCTTCGCCAACCCGTCCTACCGCCAGGCGCTGGTCAATTCGCTGGAAGTGACCGCAAGCGTCACGATCGTGTCGGTCCTGCTCGCCTATCCCTTCGCCTGGATTTTGGCCGAGCAGATTCCGCTGCGCTACCAGCGCGCAGCGCTTCTACTTGCGGTGCTCCCGTTCTGGACATCTTATGTCGTGCGTTCCTATTCATGGCTTCTGGTGCTGGCTCAGAACGGCGTGGTCAACCGAGCGCTGATGGGATCCGGGCTTGTCACCGAACCCATGCAACTCGCCAACACCCGGTTTGCCACCGTCACCGGCTTCGTACATTTCTTCATCATGCTTTTGACGCTGACGATCTTCGCCAATCTGAAGCAACTCGGTCCGAGTTACCGCAAGGCCGCCGCCGACCTTGGCGCGGGGCCGGTACGGACTTTCCTGCATGTCGTGCTGCCGCTGACGCTGCCCGGCATCATGGTGGGCGCATTCCTCACCTTCGTTCTGGCGATCGGCGATTACATTACGCCGCAGATCCTCGGCGGCAACAATGAGTTGCTGATGCCGCAACTGATCATGATGCAGATCGGGCGGCGCGGCGACCTGCCGCTCGCCTCCTCGCTTTCGATCATCCTGATGGCGGTGGTCACCATCGCCTATCTCGCCTGCGCGCGCTGGCTGAAGATCGAGCGGACCTGACATGCGCCGCACCATGAAAATCCTGTCGGCTCTCTATGCCGTGCTGATCTACGGCTTCATCTTTCTCCCCGTAGTCGTGCTCGTGCTGTTTTCGCTGCAGGCGACGTCCTTTCCGATACCGCCCTTCACCGGTCCATCGACGCGCTGGTACGAGGCCGTGCTATCGGACGCGCGCCTGACTTCGGCGCTCGGCAATTCGCTTGTAGTCGCAGCGCTGTCGTCGCTTGCAGCCGTCTTGCTCGGCTTTCTGGCGGCATGGGGCTTTGCGCGGTTCCATCTGCCGCGCGCCGCTTGGCTGCGCGGCCTGATCACCCTGCCCCTGACTGTCAGCTATCTCATCATCGGCATGGGGTTGCTTGTCGCCTTCAACTGGGCCGGCATTCCCAAATCGCTCCTTTCGGCCGGCATCGGCCATGTCGTCATCAACCTTCCGCTCTGCTTCGCCATCATCTACAGCCAGATGGGCGACCACCAGATCGGCATCGAGCGGGCGGCGCGCGATCTCGGCGCGCCGGAATGGAAAGTGCTGATGCTGATCACCGCGCCGGTGATGGCCCCGGCGATCTTCGCAGCCTTCTTCCTTTCGATGACCTTCTCCTGGGACGAATTCGTGATCGCCTTTCTGCTGACCCGCTTCGACACCACCCTGCCGGTCGAGATCTGGAACCTCATGCGCTCCGGCCTCAATCCGAAGACGAACGCGGTCGGCTCGCTCGTCTTTGCGGTCTCGATCCTCGTCGTTGTCGCCCTCGAAATCGCGCTTCTGCGCCGAAGGCATCCATGACCGCGCCGCTGGTCGAGGTACGCGCCGTCTCGCATCGGTTCGGACAGCAGACGGTCCTGAAGACCGTCTCGCTCAGCATCGATCCCGGCAGCTACACCGTTCTGCTCGGACCATCGGGCTCCGGCAAGACCACCTTGCTGTCGATACTGGGCGGTTTTGTCGTGCCGTCGGAAGGACGGGTGTTCATCCGCGGCGAGGATTGCACCGCGCTTTCGCCGGTCAGGCGCCCGACCACGACCGTCTTCCAGGACTACGCGCTGTTTCCGCATATGAGCGTCGGCGCCAATGTCGGCTTCGGCCTCAGGATGCGGGGCGTTGGCGCGTCCGAACGCGACGGACGCGCCCGCGACGCGCTTTCGCTGGTCGGCCTTGCAGACGCCTTCGACAAAAAGCCGCATCAACTGTCCGGCGGCCAGCGGCAGCGCGTGGCGCTAGCGCGTGCGTTGGTCGTCGAGCCGGCCGTGCTCCTTCTCGACGAACCGCTGGGCGCGCTCGACCTGAAGCTGAGGCGGCAGATGCAGGACGAGCTGAAAGCCATCCAGCAACGCGTCGGCACAGCCTTCATCCATGTCACGCACGACCAGGAGGAGGCTATGGCGCTAGCCGATCATTGCGTGGTGATGAACGAGGGCCGGATCGAGGACGAAGGTCCGCCTGAGCGGGTTTACGCGCTGCCGGCGACGCGCTTCACGGCGACTTTCATGGGCGAGAGCACGCTCCTGACCGGGCGCGTCGAAAATGCGGCGGACGGTTCTCTCGTGATGGCGACCGGCCTCGGCAGGATTGCGGTGTCAGGCAAAGCCACGCCGGGATCAGACATTGCCCTTGCGATCCGACCCGAAAACCTGACGCTTGGCACGCCGGTTTGTGGAACGGACCTGGGGGAGGCGCAGGTTACCGACATCGTGTTCCAAGGAAGCTTCAAACGGGTTGTGGCAATTTCGACCGTCGATCCCGCGATCCGCTTCATCGTGAAACTTGCCGCCGATACCACGGTTCATCGCTTCGACCGCGTTTTCGTCTCCTGCCGCCCCGACAACCTCGTGCTGCTGGCCCAACCATGAGCGCGCTTGCCGTCATCGACGACCAGCACTGGTACGAAACGATCCGCTTTGGCGACGGCGTGACGCTGATCCACGAACCATGGATCAAGCCGTTCTTCCGCTGCAACATCTGGCATGTGCGCGGGCGCGACCAAGATCTCCTGTTCGACAGCGGCCTTGGCCATGTCAGCCTTCGCGCCCATGTGCCCCTGGTCAGCGAACGCAGGCTCGTCTGCGTGGCGAGCCACACCCATTTCGACCACATCGGCTGCCATCACGAGTTTCCGGAGCGCGGCGTTCACAAAGCCGAGGCCGAGATTCTGGCCGATCCACGCAACGAATGGACCTGCGCCGATCGCTACGCCAACGATGCCATGTTCAACGCGTTGCCTACGGGCTGGAGCGCCTCGAAATACCGGATTCTGCCCGCGCGGGCTGGTCGCGTCCTCGAGCATGGCGATGTCGTCGATCTCGGCGACCGGGCGTTCGAGGTCATCCACACGCCAGGCCACTCACCGGGCGGCATCGCGCTGTTCGAACACAGGAGAGGTATCCTTCTCTCCGGCGATATCGTCTATGACGGGCCGCTGATAGACGATGCGTACCACTCGGACGTCGGCGACTATTTGGCGACCCTCGACAGAATGCGCGACTTGAAGATCTCGGTCGTGCATGGAGGTCACTTCCCGAGTTTCGGCACAACCCGCTACCACCAGGTCATCGACGAATATCTGGCCCTTAAGCGCAAGCCTGGCTGCCATCTGTAGAGTCGCCTGGCACCGCTGGTTCAGCCAGTCCAAGTTCGCCGTGATGAACGTCTATTGTGGGCAATGCCCCGGATGAAGCGACGAGGCTTATCGAAAACTTATCGCTTCGCCTTTTGCACAATCACCGTTCGGGCATCTACGAACTCCCGTATCCCCTGCAGCGTGGTACGAGGAAATCTTCGTATTGCGATCGGGCATGATAAATTCCGATCATACATCGCGTGCCTATTCCCCGTAAGGCACCCAGATGTTCTTTACCTGCGTTGCCCGGCGTAAATATTCGCGGCCCTGATTGTCATCGGATATCCAGTCGCGAGCACCACCGTTCCAGACAGGCTTGAGGTTGCCGGCGGACAGCTTGTCGACCAGCGCTGCATCGCTTGCTGAGCCGAAGTTCCACAGCGCCGCGACCTCGTCGTGCTCGGCGAGTGTTTTGACGAGGCTCGCGGTCTCCCCGTTAATGATGCTGGCCACGCCGGCAGGAACGTCGCTGGTGTCGAGTATCTGGTAGAAGTCGGTCGCCGCCAGGGGATAACGGCCCGACGGAACGGCAACGACGCGATTGCCAACGGCCAGCACGGCATCACTAGCGAGACGAAGCCGAGAAGCGGCGCTTCGTCCGGGCAGACAAGGCCGACAATTCCAAAGGGTGACATGTCGCGACTTGGTCGAGTGCACGGCGCCGTCGTGCTTGTCGGCAAAGCCCGCGTAGAAGAAGGGGGTCTTCCTCAATTTGCGTGGTTCATTCGCTGTTAGAGACGATGCCGCTATGCACGGCCATGCGAACAAAAACGAAATGGTCACCCGGCCCAGGGGTTAAAATACTGGGTGTCGCGCTCACTGATGATGACAGTTGGGTTGTTTCCGCTGCTGGACCAGCGTTCGGCATCTGCCCGGATTGAGGAAAGCGGACTCGAAATCGGCATTGCTGGTTCAACCGCAGCCTTCAGGATCTCCCGGTGCAGGGCAAAACCGTGACGGTGAAGATCCGGCTGAGCCGCTGGCGGTGTACCCAAGAGAAATGTCACCGACAAACGTTCGCCGACCGGCTACCGACGGTCGCTTCTCCTTTGCGCGTCGGACAAGGAGGGTCGCGGAGATTGTCGGTCTGCTCGGCCATAGCATGGGCGGCCGTCCTGGCGAACGCTTGATGGGGCGGCTCGGCATGCCGGTCAGCGATGACACTATCCTGCGGCAGCTGAAGCGAGCTGCCACGGTCGCTCACCTCAACTCCCCGGTTCGGGTTGTTGGCATCGATGACTGGAGCTGGCGGCGATCATGGCGCTACGGCACGATGATCGTGGACCTGGAGCGCCGTTCGGTAGTCGATCTCCTTGAGCACCGCAGCGTGGCGAGTACGGTGCAATGGCTGGAGCAGCACCCTTCCATTGACATCGTGAGCCGAGACCGATGTGGGATCTATGCGCAAGCTGCTCGCGAGGGCGCGCCGCAAGCGCTCCAAGTGGCTGATCGGTTCCATCTCGTTCAGAATCTTCGGAGCGCAATCGAGGAGCAAATGAGCCTTTCCGGACGTGCCACAGGGCGGCGGGCATTGTTGCCGGATAATAGTACCGGGAGCGAGCAAGACGATCTGACCCAAGATTATCCGCACGTTGAAGCAAAACACAGGCGCCAGGTGCGCCATGCTCATCGACAATCGCGGCAGGCGGTGTTCGAGATGGTTCACTCGTTGCGCAAGGAAGGGCTGTCCTGTTCCGAGATCGCCCATCGTACCGGCTACGGTCGACGCAGCATCGCGAAATGGCTGACTTTCGACAAGCCACCCGACCGACACAGGGCGGCGTTGAAGCCGACTTCACCCTTATATTTCGAGGCGTTTCTCACCAGTGCTGGACAGATGGCAATCGCTGCGGCCGACACCTGTCCACGATATCAAACAGCGCGGCTACATAGGCAGCTTCTCGAATCTCGAGCGACTGCTGGCAAGCTGGCGCCACGCCGAGAGGTCAGACAAGGACCGTGCGTTGCCAGTTCCGATCATACACCATCAACCAGCCGGCGATGCTATCCCGATACGCGATCCGGAGACCGGTCATGTGATTTCGCCGGTAGTCGCCGCAGCCCTCTGCATGAAGCCGCGAGGCATGCTGACGATCAATCAGGCGAGGAAGGTTGATGCTCTGAAGCAAGGGTCGCATGAATTTGTCGTGATGCGCAGCCTGGGCATGCGCTTCCGCGGCATTTTGCGGAGTCGTGACTTGAGTAAGCTCGACATTTGGATCGATGATGCCGTCAACTCCGGGCTCGTTGCCATCGTGCGTTTCGCGCGGGTCTTACGCCGTGACATTGACGCCGTTCGCAATGCCATTCAATTGCCGTGGAGTAACGGCCAGGCAGAAGGGCAGATCAACCGTCTGAAGACGATCAAGCGCGCTATGTTCGGCAGAGCAGGCCTCGAACTCCTCAGAGCCCGCATGTTACCACTCAACCACGCAAATTGAGGAAGACCCGATCGGAGTCGATCGCATCGTCAATCCACGCATCCAGTGGTGCCGATCTCTTGCCGCGAAGGATGCCGTTGAAGCGCATCGCCAGGCGTCGCATCTCGGCGAAAGCGTGAGATCCCTGCTTCAGGGCATCGACCTTCCTTGCCTGCCGGTCTGTCAACAGGCCTCGCGGCTTGATGCACAGCGCTGCGGCAACCACTGGCGAGATCGCATGACCGGTTTCCGGATCTCGAACCGGCTCCGACTTCCACGTGTCGGGCGACACATCAACGGCCTGCTCTCTTTCGACCCGCCGCCAAGCCCCGAGAAGCCGCTCCAGATTGGCGAAACTGCCGGTTTAGCCTCGCTGTTTGACGTCATGAAACAGCTGCCGTCCGCAGCGGTTACCATCCTTCCAACATTATACCATGGCGATGTGGGATTCAGCGCTGCTCGCCGCCTGTCTGGCGGAGCCTTGAACTTGAGCCAATTCGCTACGCTACGACGTTTCATAGCCGGTCCGCCGGGCGATTTCGCTGTAGGACAGACCCTCCGCGCGCAAAGCGTGGATCTTTTCGAATATCTCCCGGCGAGATTGCCTATGTGCTAGAAGGGCGCGCCGGCGATGTGTGGCAGCGTCAACAATCGCGTCTTCCGACAGGATGGCCCTGCCAGTGGCACGTCCAGAAAGGCTCATCTGTTCTTCGATTGCCGAGCGAAGGTTCTGGATCAGATGAAACCGATCGGCTACCTGCCGGGCCTGCGGTGCGCCTTCACGGACGGCCTGCGCATAGAGACCACAGCGGTCCCGGCTGACGACCTCGACGGAAGGGTGGTCACGCAGCCACTTGGCCGCACTCTCGACGCTGCGATCGTTCAGTATGTCGACAACCGAGCGACGCTCGAGATCAATCATGATGGTCCCATAGTTTGTCGCACGCCGCCAACTCCAGTCATCGATGCCAACCACCCGGACCTCCGAATTGCGGTGAGTAACGGCCGCATCCCGCTTCAACTGCCGCAGGATGGTGTCGTCGCTGATCGGCATGCCGAGCCGTTGCATCAAGCGTTCGCCAGGACGGCCGCCCGTGCTGTGGCCCAGCAATCCGACAATCTCAACAACCCTCGTCGTCCGGCGCGCATACGGAGCAGCGGCTTGCCCTGGACCGGCAGATCCTGGAGGCTACGGCTGGACCAACCGTGCCGATTTCGGCTTTGCCGTCGACAATCGGGACAAATGCCGATCGCAGACCCGGCGGCGGAAACAACCCAGCCGTCATCAACGGTGAGCGCGACACCCAGTATCTTGACCCCTGGGCCAGGCGACCATTTCGTTTTCGTTCGCATGCCCGCCAATAGCGACCCGTCGCTAATGGCGAATGAACCACACAAAGTGAGGAAGAACCCCAAATCCGGCGATCGGCCAAAATCCTAGCCCGTGGGTGGTCGACTTCCAGAGCCGCTTACTTTGCTCCGAAAATACGTTTGGTCCAAGTTCAAATTTTATGTCCAGCATCTCCTTTGACGGAGACCCGTTGCAGGCTTTTAACATCTGGAGGTATTGAGAAATGGGCCAGATTGTAGTGCCTTTGATCTCCGGCCTGCAACATTGGTGCTGCGACGATGTTCGCGCTAGTATTAGAAGAGCGATGCGGGTCATAACGCTCGATGCAGACGATTGAGGATTGGCTGAGCCAACTCGGCCTTGGCAAATACATGGAGGCGTTCGTCCAGAACGACGTCGACCTTCGAGCGCTTCCGCACATCACGGAAGCCGACCTGCAGGAGCTTGGTGTCTCGCTCGGGCACCGGAAAATCATTCTGGCTGCCATTAATGAACCTGAGCGGCCGCGCCTCGATGCACTCCCTCTTGCTTCACTTCCTCTCGAGGGATTTGAGCCTCAGACCACCGAAGTCCCGCAGGAACCGACTGCCGATCGACGGCTTCTCAGTGTGCTCTTCTGTGACTTGGTCGGGTCGACCGCGCTATCGGCGGAACTCGACCCGGAAGACATGCACGAATTGACCCGCCGCTATCAGGATAGCGTCGCCGGCGCGATCACGCGCTTTGGCGGCTATGTCGCCAAATATCTCGGAGACGGCGTGCTTGCTTATTTTGGATGGCCCATGGCTTACGAGGACCATGCCGAGCGTTCCATTAGGGCAGGCATCCAGGCGCTCGCTGCCGTCGAGGCCTTTCAGTCGCCGGACGGCAAGCAATTGAAGGCGCGTATCGGCATCGCATCGGGGCACGTGGTCGTCGGCGACATTGCCGGCAGCAGCGCGAACGAACGCGCCTCGATCGCAGGCGACACTCCCAATCTCGCAGCTCGCCTGCAAGGCGCTGCAGCGCCTGGCCAGATCGTGGTAGCGGACAGCACGCGCCGGCTCGCCGGGCAGTCCTTCGAGATCGAGAGCCTCGCTGCACAGGAGTTAAAAGGGTTCAAATCACCTATTGCCCTGTTCGCAGTCCGCGGCGAACGAGAGGTGGAAAGCCGTTTCGACGCCACGCACACCAGCGCGCTGTCGAAATTTGTTGGCCGAACCAGTGAAATCGGCATGCTGCTCGAACGTTGGGAACTGGTTAAGGGCGGCCAAGGCCAAGCGGTCTTCGTGTCGGGAGAGGCGGGCATCGGGAAATCGCGCCTTGTCGATGCGCTCGAGGAACGGCTCCCTGAGAAACAGCATGAGCTGATTCGGTTGCAGTGTTCTCCCTATCACGCAACATCGGCCTTCTATCCTATAATTCAGCGCCTAAGCAGGTTCGCAGGCTTCTCACCAGCCGACGATCAAACCATGCGCGCGGAGAAATTCCGCACGATCGTTCAGCGCTACGGGGAGAATCTTTCGGATGTCGGATCGATCTATGCCGAGCTCCTTTCATTGGACGTCGGCGACGAGTTCAAGCCGCTCGACCTCTCCGCCCAGCAGCGCAAGGAACTCGTCGTCCGAACGCTGGCAAACCGGCTGCTGCTCGCGGCGAAGATCGCTCCGTTGCTGTTTATCGTCGAGGATGCGCACTGGATCGATCCGTCGACTAGTGAATGGCTGAAAGAGGTTATTAGCCGCGTGCATGGCGCGGCCATACTTGTCGTCGTGACGCACCGACCGGAATGGAACGCTGGTTGGGCAACTGGGCTCGCACAAGCGACGACGCTCGCCATCGGGCGTCTGACGAAGAAGCAGATGCGTGAGCTGATCGAATCGATGCTTGCCGATGTTCCGGATCAGCTTGCCGACAGGATCGCGGAGCGAACGGACGGGGTACCGCTGTTCGTTGAGGAGCTCACTCGCTCGATCCTGGAGAGCGGAAACGCGACGTCGCTCAACGCTGAGATCCCTGATAGTCTGCAGGGCTCTCTGATGGCGCGGCTCGATCGTCTAACAGCGGCAGCCAAGGAGGTGGCGCAAATTGCCTCTGTGATAGGTCGTGAATTCGATCGTGGCCTGCTTTCGAAGGTTACCGGTTTTGACGAGCGGGCTCTGGACGGAGCGCTGCATCAACTCATGTCGACCCAACTCTTCGTCGTCGGCGGCGTGGTGCGGGACGCACTTGTTTTCCGCCATGCGCTCATCCAGGATACGGCGTATCAATCGCTCCTCAGCCGGCGGCGCCGGCATTATCACGAAGCCATAGTTAAGGTTCTCCTCGACGCATATCCCGATCTCGTCGTCACACAGCCCGAGCTCATCGCCCAGCACTACGTCAAGGCACAGCAAAATGAGCTTGCGTTCCCATACTGGATGAAGGCCGGCGAACGCGCGCTAGGACGATCCGCCAACTACGAGGCGGTCGATCATTTTCAGAACGCTCTCTCCATCGTGGAGCACTTGCCGGAAGGACCTTCCCAGCAACAAAAAGTGCTCGAGGCGACCATAAAGCTCGGTGAGGCACTAGGCGCCGCAGGTCGCTTGTCGGACTCCGTGGCAACATATAAGTTAGCAACGGAATTGGCGCGCGAGGCCGGCGACACGAAGGCCTTCATCCGTTCCGCGCTCGGTTTTGATCTCGCCCAATTCCTTTCCGCGAAGCCGCTCGACGAATCGATTAAGCTTCTGACGGAAGCGATGGGCAAAATCGATCCGAACGATCAGCGGTCGCGGTGCCAGCTTCTCTGCAGCCTCGCGCGCGCATATTCCTACCTCGGCGACAGCAAGAATAGCGCGAAATGTCACAAAGAGGGAGTTAAGCTGGCTGGGCAGCTTGGTGACAAAAATTCGCTTTTCGATTTGTCCGTTCTTTCTTTCATGACCCCGATGACCGTCAAGTCCGTTACGGAAGCAAACGATCGAACCGCTCTCCTAGACGATCTAAAGCGCCTTTCGGCCGGCATCAACGACGACGACGCGCGGGGCCGGGCACTTGCACTCGACGTCTACGTCTCCACCGAACTGGGCAACCGCGCGCGAGCTGATCGAGCGGTTGATGAGTTGGAAGAACTGGGGACGCTGCGCCAGCGCCTCAACATTCTATGGCTTGCTCGGCACGCGCGGGCCATGACGGCCATCCTCGATGGCAGATTTACGGCTGCGGAGGCACTTGCTGGAGAAGCGATGAGCCTAGGCAGAAAGACGCATGGGGCGGATGTCGAGGGCGTTTATGGAATGCAGATGTTCACGATCCGACGCGAACAGAGCCGCCTCTCGGAGGTCGCACCGGTTATGAAGCATTTCATCGAGGAAAATCCGGACGAGACCACTTGGTTGCCGGGTTTTGCGCTCGTTGCGGCGGATTTGGGCTATCGGGATGCAGCGCAGCGAAGGTTAGATGAACTGGCGAGCACCGGATTCGCAATGCCGCTCGATGCGAAGCGAAGTGCGTCCCTCTCATTTATATCGGAAGTCGCCGTCGACCTTGGTGACACAGAGGCTGCCCAGAAGATCTACGACCTGATGCTCGCCTACAAAAACATGACCATCACGGCAGGTGTCGCAACTGTCTGCTTTGGAGCGGCGAGCCGCTATCTGGGAATGTTGTCAGCCACGCTAGGCGACTTCGAGAAGGCGGCCGAGCACTTCGAGCATGCGTTGGAAATGAACGCAGCAAGCGGCTCACGACCGTGGCTTGCCCATGCCCAGGCCGAATATTCCAATCTGCTTCTCAAAATCGGTAGCAAGAAAGCGATCGAGAGAGCAATGTCTCTATCGGAAGAAGCCTCGGTAACCGCAGCCGAACTGGATATGGTCCGCTTGAAGAAAAGGTTACAGCCGACCCTGCATTAGGCTTGGCTCGGCTTCGCGGCATCAACACGGATGACAAGGAGCTTACCTTCATGCCACGCTACGTTATTGAACGAGATTTTGCGGAACAGCTCAACCTCACGAAGGGCGCGGTTGAGAACGTCAATTTGATCAATGACCAGGAGGGCGTGCAGTGGATCTTCTCTTTCCTTAGCGCCGACAAGAAAAAGACCTATTGCCTCTACGAGGCGCCGAACCCTGAAGCTATTCGGGCCGCGGCACGAAGAAACAATATCCCCGCGGATGCGATCATTGAAATTGGCGGGGAGATTGGGCCGAACATGTTCGAGTAGCCACACCTCATGTCGCTTGACACTTAACCTGGTTCTGCCTCAATTCGTGTGGCTGAGCGGTAGCATCGCGCGCGGATTAGCTCGACACCGGCTCGACCATACATTGCGCGCTTGAGTGTCTTGAGGCGATTTATCTGGCCTTCGGCCTGTCCATTGCTCCATGGAAGCTCGATAGCGTTGTAGACGACATCGATGTCTCGGCGCAGCACCCGGGCAAATCGCATGACCGGGATGAGTTCAGAGTCGATAGCGTCCTCGATCCACGCTTCCAATGGTTCCGACCTGCCGCCGCGCACTATTCCATTGAAGCGCATCGCCAGGGTGCGCATCGTAGCGAACGCGTGCGATCCCTTCTCAAAGGCATCGACTTTCGTGCCTGTGAAGTGGTCAACAATCCTCGTGGCTTGATGCACAGCGCTGCCGCGACCACAGGCGAAATCGCGTGGCCGGTATGTGGATCTCGAACTGGACCAAGATCGACGGTGCTTGGGGGCGGCTCATCCGTTGCCGGCCTGTCAGCCCTGCGCCATGCTCCAAGCAGTCTCTCCAAGTTTGAGAAGCTGCCTGTATATCCGCGCTGTCTGACATCATGGAAGAGATGCCGCCCGACGCGATTTCATCCTCCCAGCACTGAGCAAGGAACGCCTCGAAATACCATGGCGATGTCGGGTTCAATGCCGCTCGACGCCTATCCGGCGGCGTCTTTAATGTGAGCCATTTGGCCACGGTGCGACGTTTGTAGCCCGTCCGGCGGGCGATCTCGCTATAGGTGAGCCCTTCATCGCGCAACGCATGGATTGCTTTGAACACTTCTTCGCGCGATCGTCGATGCGCAAAGCGCGCCAGACGACGATGGGCCGCGGCATCGATGTTGTCCTCTTCGCTCAGGATCGATCGGCCTGCCGCTCGTCCCTGCGAGGTTCATCTGTTCCTCGATCGCCGTTCGAAGGTTCTGGACGAGATGAAACCGGTCGGCGACCTCTACTGCTTGCGAAGCGCGTTCTCAGACCGCCTGCGCATAGAGGCCACAGCGATCCGGGCTGACCACTTCAACGGAAGGATTCTTCTTCGGCCAGTTCGCGGCGCTCTCGACGCTTCGATCTTCCAGAACGTCAATGACTGCGCGCCGCTCAAGATCAACAATAATCGTGCCGTAGCGGGATGACTTCTTCCAACTCCAATCGTCCAGCCCAATGACCCGGGCGGGAGAGGCATTAATTGCGGCGTCCCGTTTGAGTTGGCGCAAGATCGTGTCATCGCTGACCGGTTCCGAAACGTCGCATCAGGCGTTCGGCAGGCCGTCCCCCCGGTGGCATGGCCCAAGTGACTGGCGATTTGCGCCGATCGCAGCGTCCTTCGGGCATGAGGAGCGGCAACAGTGGGAGCCTGATCGGAAAAGGTGCTGCGGCTACAGCCTTGAGACAGACATCGCCAGCGAGCGATGCGGAGTTCTAAGAATACAGCCTCGCCATGCGCCGGGTAGTCCTGAAGCCGTCTGTCAACGGGCGCCGAAGTTTCCCCGATTGTGGGCGTGTAAAATTCTTTATCTTGGCGGCGGGTCTTGGTCGGTGATCAGCCGAGGGATTGATCGTCGCGTCCTTTCGTTGGAGGGCGGCCGCGCCGTTTCGGCAGGGTT
>JBGTLX010000072.1:0-5201 GCA_041743855.1 Rhizobiaceae bacterium
CGTCCGGTCGGCGTCGATGGGCCACTGGTCTCGATCCGGAAATTTTCCAAGAACAAGCTCGGCCTGCACAAGCTGGTCGAGTTCGGCGCGATCACCCAGAACATGGCAGAGGTGCTTGCCGCTGCCGTGCATGCCCGAAAAACCACGATTATCTCCGGCGGCACCGGCACCGGCAAAACGACCATGCTGAATGCGCTGTCCGCCTTCATTCCCGAGGACGAGCGGCTGATCACGATCGAGGACGCCGCCGAATTGCAGCTACAGCAGCCGCATGTGGCGCGCATGGAAACGCGGCCAGCCAACATCGAAGGCCACGGCGAACTCAAGCAGCGCGATCTGGTCAGGAACGCGCTGCGCATGCGCCCCGACCGCGTCATCCTCGGCGAGTGCCGCGGCGAGGAAGCGTTCGACATGCTTCAGGCGATGAACACGGGCCATGAAGGCTCGATGGCGACCATCCACGCCAACACGCCGCGCGACGCGATCAGCCGCCTCGAGCAGATGCTCGGCATGACCGGCATGCCGATGACCGTGCAGTCGATCCGCAGCCAGATCGCCAGCGCGCTCGACATCATCGTGCAGTTGACGCGTCTCTCCGACGGCAAGCGCAAGGTGACCAGCGTCGCCGAGGTGACCGGCATGGAGGGCGACGTCATCCAGATGCAGGAAATCTTCAAGTTCGTACGCACCGGCATGGAGGCCGACGGCAAGATCCTGGGTCATTATGAGGCGACGGGACTGCGCCCGCGCTTCCTCGAAGACATGAAGGCGATGGGCATCGAATTCCCGGGCAGATATTTCGAGCCTGGAAAGCCGCTGGAATGATCTACGTCATCTACGCCGGAGCGGCGCTGACCGGGATCATGATCGCCGAGGCGTTCTACCTGCTTTACGCGGGCCGCCAGGACCGGCGCGTCGCCATCAACCGGCGCATCAAATTGCAGGACGGCAAGATCAGCCAGGAGCAGGTGCTGATCCAGTTGCGCAAGGAGCGCGGGCTGGACGGGCGTTCTGCCCTTTTTTCAATGGACCGGTTTCGCGCTCTGCGAACGCAGTCGGGCATGGTGATGCCGCTGACGAGATTCCTGTCGATCACCTCCGGCATCGCGCTGGCGATCGTCCTGGCGGCTTCCTACAAAGGCATGCCGTTGCTGTATGGCGCGGCGCTTTTGCCGGTGCTCGCGCTGATCATTCCGGTCCAGGTGCTGAAGTTCAAGCGCGGCCGGCGTCACAAACTTTTCGGGGTTCAACTGCCTGAAGCGCTGGAACTGATTACACGAAGCCTCAAGGCCGGCCACCCTGTGCCCGTGGCGATCGCCATGGTTTCGCGCGAAATGCCAGATCCGATCGGAACCGAGTTCGGTGTCGTTGCCGACGAGGTGACTTATGGCTCCGATCTGGTGGCGGCGCTGCATGCGCTGTTCGAGCGCGTCGGGCACGAGGACTTGCCGCTTTTCGTGACCGCGGTCTCGATCCAGAGCACGTCGGGCGGAAACCTGCGCGAAATTCTGGACGGCCTCGCGGCGGTCATCCGCGACCGTGGCAAGTTGCGCCGCAAGGTACGCGCCATTTCGACCGAAGGCCGGATGTCCGCCTACATCCTCACGGCAGTGCCCATGCTGTTGGCAGCCGGCATCATGGTGCTGATGCCGCAATTCTACACCGAAGTCTGGGACGAGCCGATGACGTGGTACCTGATCGGCGGGTCGGTGGCCTGGCTGATGCTCGGCAATGCCATGCTGTTCAAGATGTCGACGTTCAAATTATGATCGAAAACCTGATCGCCTCTCTCGCCTCCTTGCGCCCCGATTCGCTCGGTCCCGTGGCCTTGATTATGCTGCTCGGTGGCGCCGGCGCGATGGCGTGGCCGCTGCTGGCGGCGCGCGGCGACCGCAGCGAGTTGAAGCGTCGCCTCAAGCTTGAAACCGACAAGCCCGCCGTCGATGCCGAGGCGACGCCGAGGAAGAATGTCAGCGCCGTGCGCGAAAAAGCGGCGAAGACGGCCCAGGACTTTTACTCCAGGAGCGATCCGGAAAACGTCGCGCGCCTCCGCCTCAAGCTGATCCAGGCGGGCTATATGGACCCGCGTGCGGTGGGCATGTTCTTCCTGTTGCGCTTCGGCGCGTTTTTCGTATTCGCCATCGGTGCGTTTCTGATCAACAACTGGTTGGCGAGCGCCGAATCGACGGCGATGAGCCGCTGGACCTTCATCCTGATCGCCGGCGGGGCTGGCTACTTCTCTCCGGGCCTGGTGCTCGGCCGCAAGATTGCGGCCAAGATGCGCGAATACCGCAACGGCTTTCCGGACTTCATGGACCTGATGATCGTCTGCTCCGACGCCGGGTTGGCGATGGAGGCCGGGATCGAGCGCGTGTCCAGGGAACTGGTCATCAGCTATCCGTCGCTCAGTCAGAATTTGCAGCTCGTCTCGCTGGAACTGAGGGCCGGACGCAGTCTCGACGGAGCGCTGAAATCGCTCGCCGACCGGCTCAGTCTCGACGAGGTCCGTTCCTTCGCGACACTCTTGCAGCAGTCCAAGGAACTCGGCACCAGTCTGTCGAGCGCGCTCAGGGTCTTTTCCGATGAAATGCGCCACAAGCGCATGTCGATGGCGGAAGAAAAGGCGCATGCGCTGCCGGCCAAGATGTCGGTCCCGGTGACCGTGTGCATCATGCCCGTGGTCATGATGATCGCCGTGATCCCGATCATTGTTAGGATGACCGGGGATTGACCACGCAACGGTAAATAAAGCGTTGCCGCACGGACCGAAATCAACAGCAATTCCGCACCGAAGTTTAATCTGTTTCGATTAGTGTTCCCTGATGAAAAGGACCCGGAAAACGGGCGACACGGGTCAGGGCAAAATGCGTTCACTTTCATCGACTGCATTGGCTGCGGCATTCGCGGTAACTTTACTTGGCGGTTGCACGACAAGCGGTGTCGACAGGATCGAGACCACATCCACGGTGGCAACCCGGGACATCAGCGGAAGCGATCTCGTCGCGGGCAAGGCGCAGTTTCGAGAGGCCAACTACGGCCTCGCCGAAAAGCACTTCCGCAAGGCGGTCGAACTGCGCGCCGACAATTCGGAAGCGTGGATGGGGCTGGCTGCGTCCTACGATCAGCTTGGCCGCTTCGACTTCGCCGACAGGGCCTACGACCAGTTGTTAAAAGTCGCCGGCCGCAAGCCGCAGATCGTAAACAATATGGGCTATTCGCAGCTGCTGCGCGGCGACAAGAAAAAGGCCCGCACGCTTCTCATGGAAGCGAAGAACGGCATGGCCGACGCGACCGTCGTCGACGCCAATCTGGCGCTGCTCAAGAAGGGGTGAGAACCCCCAACTACTCCGCGGCGCCACGATATTCCGAGACTGGCGGGCACGAGCAGACAAGATTGCGGTCGCCGCCGACATTGTCGATGCGCGAAACCGGCGGCCAGTATTTCGCCGCTGTGTTCGCATCGCCGGCTGGATAGGCCGCTTCCAGCCTCGAATAGGGATGGGTCCACTCCGTAGCAAGCGTTTCGGCCGCCGTATGCGGCGCGTTGGCGAGCGGATTGTCTTCCTTCGGCCACTCGCCTTTTTCGATCCGCGCGGCTTCGCCTGCAATCGCGATCATGGCATCGCAGAAACGATCGATCTCATGCTTCGGCTCGGATTCGGTCGGCTCGACCATCAGCGTTCCGGCTACCGGCCACGACATGGTTGGCGCATGAAAGCCATAGTCGATCAGGCGCTTGGCGATATCCTCGACGCCGACACCGGCACGGTCTTTGAGAACGCGCGTGTCAAGGATGCACTCATGCGCCACCCGTTCGTTGCGGCCATTGAACAGAACCGGGAAATGGCTGTTCAGCCGCGTCGCGATGTAGTTGGCGTTGACGATCGCTATTTCGGTCGCCTGCTTTAGCCCGGCCGCACTCATCATGCGGATGTACATCCAGGTGATCGGCAGGATCGAGGCGCTGCCGAGCGGAGCCGCCGCCACCGCGTGAGCGGTCTTTTCGGCGACATGGCCGGGGAGATAGGGCGCAAGGTGCGCCTTCACGCCGATCGGCCCAACGCCCGGCCCGCCGCCGCCATGCGGGATGCAGAAGGTCTTGTGCAGGTTCATGTGGCAGACATCCGCGCCAATGTCGCCCGGACGGGCGAGGCCAACCAGCGCGTTCAGATTGGCGCCGTCGAGATAGACCTGACCGCCATGTTCATGAATGAGTTTACAGATATCGCGAACGCCTTCCTCGAACACGCCATGGGTCGAGGGATAGGTGATCATGAGGGCTGCCAGATTGGCGCTATGCTCGGTTGCCTTGGCATTCAGGTCTTCGAGATCGATGTCGCCATCGTCGAGGCAGTGGACGACGACCACATTCATGCCAGCCATGCTGGCGCTGGCCGGATTGGTGCCGTGCGCGGAGGAGGGGATCAGGCAGACCGTGCGGTGCGCATCGCCGCGCTCGCGATGATAGCGGCGGATAGCCAGCAGCCCGGCGTATTCACCCTGGCTCCCCGCGTTCGGCTGCAAGGACACCGCGTCGAAGCCGGTGATTTCGGCAAGCCATGCTTGGAGGTCGTCGGCCATGGCGCGGTAGCCCGCGGTGTGCTTGGGCGGCGCGAACGGGTGCAGATTGGCGACGTTCGCCCAACTGACCGGCATCATCTCGGCCGTGGCGTTGAGCTTCATGGTACAGGAGCCGAGCGGAATCATGGTGCGATCGAGCGCCAGATCCTTATCGGCCAGCCGCCGCAGAAACCGCATCATCTCGGTTTCGGAGCGGTGCTCGTGGAACACAGGCTGCGTCAGGAAATTTCTGGCTCGCGCTTTGCCGGGAAGGGCGCTGTCGGCGCTGGCCGCGGACTTCGCTCCGAACAGGGCGGCAATCGTTTCGAGGTCGGCCTCGCTCGAGGTCTCGTCGAAGCTGACGCTGATCTGATCCTTGTTCAAGACCCGCAGCAGCCGGCCGGCTTTCTCCGCCTTCGCCGCGATCTTCGATGCCCCGCCTTTCACCGTCACAGTAACGGTATCGAAACGCCGGTCGCCGACGACGGCCATGCCGGCAGCGCGCAAGCCCGCCGCCAGCCGCGCCGCCAGATCGTGAACGCGGGTAGCTATTTCGCGAAGCCCCTCGGGTCCGTGCCAGATCGCGTAGGACGCCGCCATGTTGGCGAGCAACGCCTGCGCCGTGCAGATGTTCGAGGTCG
>JBGTLX010000073.1:0-3653 GCA_041743855.1 Rhizobiaceae bacterium
AGCGGCGGACCAGGCGGACGGAAGACAGAGAAGAAACGCCGCGCTGACCCCGGCGGCGACGAAGGATGTTTTTTGAATCATGCACTTCCATGCAGTCGCGCAGCGGGGCTGGCAAATTGAAAAACCATTCACGCGAGAAACGGCGTGTCGGTGAAGATGGATTGGACGATGCGCGCAATTCTTCGTATCAAAACGCAATCGCATGGATGCCGCGCCGACATTGAACTAAGAGATTTTCGCTCTCAGCGCGCCCGATCCCGCCCTCTGGAAGCTCTACATCATCCGCGCCTTCATGACCGGTCCAGGGGTGATTTTCGTGCTGCCCTATCTGTATTTTCGCTATCACACCCTGCGCTACACCTTCGATGACGAAGGCATTCACATGCGCGTCGGCATTCTTTATCGGCGCGAGGTCAATCTCACCTACGCGCGCATCCAGGATATTCATCTTCGCACCGGTCTCCTCCAGTGCTGGCTCGGGCTGGCCGATATCCAAATCCAGACCGCTTCCGGCTCGGCCGACGCTGAGCTGGTCATCGAGGGCTTCAAAAATTACGAAGCCATCCGCGATTTTCTTTACACCCGGATGCGCGGCTATCACGCGGCCGGGAAATCCTTGCCTAACGAAAGCAGCGAAGCGGCGGCCGCGGGCACGGACCCGACGGCGGAAATAATCGCGCTCCTGCAAACGATTCGCGACGAGCTGCGTCAGACCCGCGAGTCGTTAAGCAAAAGCCGCCCGGCCGAGTGAATCGGAAACTCGGTTCGGTTTGAGCACATTCTTGCGCGGGAACGAAACGCGAGCGCCCGTCGGAAACGTGCGCTACCTCACCCGCGTCTAAGATTTGATCAGAAGTTGTCCTTGCGGACATGCTCGCGGATCAGCTCCTTGAGCCGCTCGATGGTTTTCACTTCGTTCTCCTTGCTCTCTTGCCAGAAGGCTTTGAGGTCTGGGAATTTGTCCGCGTTCTCGATGAACTGGTCGTAGCGCCAGACGGCGTCGAGCCGCTGGCTGAGATCGTGGATCATGTCGTGGTCGTGGTCGCGGATTGCTTTGGTAGATCCGACGAGGTCGTCTTTTTGGATGTCTTGGTCACTCATGGTTTTGGTTCTTTTGGTTTTGGTTATGGAAAAGGTGTTTCAGATGGCGGGTCTTTCGGAAGCCGGCTGGCCCGCGATGGGTCCGCCTTCGGACGGGCCTTGAGCCCGGTCCGCGCGTCCTTTCAGGAAGCGAGCGATCAATCCATCGCCCGGCGCGGCGATCCAGGCGACGACCATGAGAAGCCCGGCGGCGAAGGCCATCATGCCGGAGCTGGTGGTGTCGGTAATGCCGAAGAGCGGCGGGATGCGGATGGCCATGTAATGCCCGAGCCACGCGGCAGCGCTGCCGACCGCGCAGGCGATGAAGATCATCGGGAGCAGACGGCGGGTGATGAGCAGGGCGGTCGCGGCGGGCACAATGAGCATGGCGATGACGATGATGCTCCCCACCGATTCGAAGGCGGCGACGGTGGTCACCGCGACCATGGTCATGAGCAGATAGTGCAGGAATCTGGAGGAGAAGCCAAGGGCGTCGGAGAGTCCTGGATCGAAGGCGCTGAGGCGCATTTCTTTAAAAAGGAGTGCAACGATGCCGAGATTGACGAGAAGGGTGGCGCCGTTGACGGCGGCGGCTCGGGGCAGCTCAATCCCGAAGATTTTTACCATGTCGAGCGGTGTCAGTTCGATCGCTCCGTAGAGGACGCAGCCGGGGTCGAGATCGACGTGGTCGGCGGCGCGGACGATCAGGATGAGGCCGATGGCGAAGAGGGTGGTGAAGACGATGCCCATCGCCGCGCCCTGATCCACCTTGCCGAACTTGCTGATCCATTGGGTGAAGAGCGCGGTGAGAATGCCGACGACGGCGGCGCCGAGGAACATCGGCAGGCTGTCGCGGGCGCCGGTGACGAAGAAAGCGACAGCGAGACCAGGCAACACGGCGTGGCTGATTGCGTCCCCCATCATGCTCATTTTGCGAAGCACGAGAAAGGAGCCGGGGATGGCGCAGGAAATAGCGCAGAGCATGCCGGTGACGGCGATCCAGGTGTCGAAGGTGGTCCAGGCCATGGGAATCAGGGTTTAGGATTCGGCACTCAAGTTAAAGGGCGTGTGGGCTGCGCGGGAGCGTTCCCTCGTCGCCGAGTTCGGCCTCCAGTTTGCGGACAAGCTCGGCGCCGAGAATGTGCTCGACCATGTCGGCGTCGCGATCGACATGGCTGGGCGCGATGTCGGCGTGGCGAATGAGATAGAGTTCCCAGAGGCGATGGTTGCGGGTGACGCGGGCAGCTTCGCCAAACCCGGATTCCGAGAGGTGGACTGTGTCCGCCGATGACGCCTCGATATGGTCTTCGTCCCTGGCGCGGCCGAGAATTTTACGGAACTCGCGCGGCGACCAGGAGCGGCGCGCGAGCATCGCCTGACGGGAGACGGCAACGTTTTTAACCGGATCGGACTGGCGCTCGGCAAGTTCGTAGGCGGCGCGGAGAAGATGCTGGCGACCGACCCGGCGCTTGAGACGGGCCTGGTCGCGCAGTCTCGGGATGACCCCGCGGGCGGTGCCGAAAAACATGCTGATGAGGAAAATGCTGGCAGCGACGATGACGATGATCGCGCCGGCGGGCATGTCGCTGAAAATGCCGCTGAACGAAGCGCCGAGCCAGCCACTGAGCGCGCCGATCAATGCCGAGAGGAGGAGCATGAAATCGAGCCGGTTCGTCCAGAACCGGGCGGCGGTGGCGGGAATAATGAGGAACGCGATGATGAGGATGAGCCCGACGGCCTGCAAGCCAATGACGGTCACGCAGGTGACGAGAGCGAGCATCGCGACGTCGAGGAAGACCACCGGCCAGCCCTGCGCGGCGGCGTAGCCATCGTCGAAGCAGATGAGGGTGAATTCCTTTTTGAACAGGAGTGCCATCACGCTGATAACGACAGCGGCGGCGCCGATGAGGATGGCATCCTGAAGCACCATCGAGGCGGTTTTCCCGTAGATGAACGATTCGAGGCCGGCGGCGTTCGCGCCCGGCATTTTCTGGACCATTCCGAGGACGGCGACGCCGAGCCCGAAGAAGACGCTGAGCACGAAACCCATCGCCACGTCGTCGCGCAGGCGGGTGGTGGAGCGGATCGCGAGCATTGTTAGGAGTCCGGCCGCTCCGGAGATGGTCGCGCCGAGGAGCAGGCCGGGCAGACTTTTTCCGGACATCCCCAGGGCGCTCATGGTCGCGAAGGCGACGCCGATGCCGGGCAGGGTGGCATGGGAAAGCACGTCGCCCATGAGGGAGCGTTTCCGCAGGAGCAGAAACGCGCCGACGATCCCAGAGGAGACGCCGAGCAGCATGACGCTGATAACGACGACCCGGGTGTTGTGGTCCCGGAGGAGGACGACATTGAAGATGTCTTCGAGCATGGCGATCGGTCGACTAATCCGCCGCCAGAGTGACAGAGGCGGTATCGAGCAGGTCGAGCCTCCCGCCGTAGGTCTTCTGAAGATTCTCGCGGGTGAAGACATCCTTGGTCGGCCCGGCCACGACGACGCGCATGTTCAACAGCACGACCCAATCGAAGTACTTCGAGACGGTGGAGAGGTCGTGATGGACGACGATACAGGTTCT
>JBGTLX010000074.1:0-2413 GCA_041743855.1 Rhizobiaceae bacterium
TGCATGGAGCGGACTGGCTGCGCGTCGTCGAAGCGCGCCGCGGTGTCGAAATCATCCTGGCCCGTTCCGCGGCAAGGCTCGTGACGCGCGAGTCGGCCGCGCAATTTCACGGGGCAGCCCTTGCCATGCAGGAGGCGGTGGCTTCGGAAAATGTGATCGATTTTCTGTCAGCTGACAAATCGCTGGACGAAGCCATGGCGCTCGCTGCCGACAACCCGTTTGCGGCACGTCTGGCGGCGCCTTTGCAAACTCACAGCCGTCGCTTCTGGTTTGCCTACCAGGCAGGAACCGGGCTGGCGGAGGCCGCCGCGTATCACGTAGCGCTGATCGGGGCAATTCTCGACCGCGACGAGGATGCCGCCGCTGGCGAGGCTGAAAGACTGATGGCGCTGCTGCGCCTCCACGCGGAGGCTGCGGCTTTGCGGTAAATCTCGTCGGTTACGCTTCCGGCAGCGAAGCCAGCATCCGCGACGAATCCCAGCCGATGCCGACCGAGAGCACGCAGCTGTTTCCGTCCGTGCTAGTGGCGAGAATCGTCCAGGTTCCCTCCTTGGAGACGAAAACTTCCAGAACCGCTCCGGTGCTGACGACGCCGAGCGCAATCGGGTTCTCCTCGAATTTCTGCGCGAGAGTGTCCACCATCAACTGGCGGGCGCCGCATTCGCCGGCGGCGTAGGCCGATGTGGCGGGAATTACGAACAACGCGGCAGAGATCGCCGCGAGCTTCAGAGACATACACGACATGGATACCTCCTTTGCCTTCTCGTAAGACGGCAGGAGATCCTCCACTTCTCCTCGTCGCCGCGAGCGGGCGCTTTGCACAATTGCCGTCGGAGATTTCCTCGATTTGCTCCCGGCGAATCATAAATCGCCAGAAGCCGCTTGGGTTCCATCACGCGCCCGTTATGCCGCAGCCGCGTCTCGCGGCCGCCAGCCGCGACAACAACCGGTCGTCGGGCTAGTTCATGGTCGGGATGACGAACTCCGCGCCATCCTTGACGCCACTCGGCCAACGTGAGGTGACCGTCTTGGTCTTGGTGTAAAACCGGAACGCGTCCGGTCCATGCTGGTTCAGGTCGCCGAAACCCGAGCCCTTCCAGCCGCCGAATGTGTAATAGGCGATCGGCACCGGGATCGGCACGTTGACGCCGACCATGCCGACCTGCACGCGGGAGGCGAAGTCGCGCGCCGCGTCGCCGTCGCGGGTGAAGATGGCGACGCCGTTGCCGAACTCATGCTCGTTGGCGAGTTTGATCGCGTTCTCGTAGGTCGGCGCGCGCACCACCGACAGCACCGGCCCAAAGATTTCCTCCTTGTAGATGCGCATTTCGGGCGTCACATGGTCGAACAGGCAGCCGCCCATATAGTAGCCGTTCTCATAGCCCTGCATGGAGAAGCCGCGCCCGTCGACGACGAGTTTTGCGCCTTCTTTCACGCCGATATCGACATAGCCCTTGACCCGTTCCAGCGCTTGGGCCGTCACCAGCGGACCGAAATCCGCGCCGGCGTCGGTCGAGGGTCCGACCCTCAGGCTCTCGACGCGCGGGATCAGCCGCTCCATCAGCCGTTCGGCGGTGTCGTGTCCAACCGGCACCGCGACCGAGATCGCCATGCAGCGCTCGCCGGCCGAGCCGTAGCCCGCGCCGATCAGCGCATCGACCGTCTGGTCCATGTCGGCATCGGGCATGATGACCATGTGGTTCTTGGCGCCGCCGAAACACTGCACGCGCTTGCCCGCCGCGCAGCCGCGCGAATAGATGTAGTGCGCGATCGGCGTCGAGCCGACAAAGCCGATGGCCTTGATGTCGGGATCGTCCAGAATGGCGTCGACCGCTGCCTTGTCGCCGTTGACGACGTTGAGCACGCCGGCCGGCAGGCCCGCTTCGACGAAGAGTTCGGCGATCCTGAGCGGCACGCCGGGGTCGCGCTCCGACGGTTTCAGGATGAACGCGTTGCCGCAGGCGATGGCCGGCGCGATCTTCCACAGCGGGATCATCGCCGGGAAGTTGAAGGGCGTGATGCCCGCGACGACGCCCAGCGGTTGGCGCATCGAATAGACGTCGATGCCGGGGCCGGCTGCGTCGGTGAATTCGCCCTTCATCATGTGCGGCGCGCCGATGCAGGTCTCCACCACTTCGAGGCCACGCTGGATGTCGCCGCGGGCGTCGGGAATGGTCTTGCCGTGCTCGCGCGCCAGCAGTTCAGCTAGTTCGTCGTACTCTTTGTGGACGAGGTCGAGGAATTTCATCAGCACGCGCACGCGCCGCTGCGGATTGGTCGCGGCCCAGCCCAGCTGCGCGGCCTTGGCGTTCTCGACCGCCGCGCGCAGTTCTTGCGGCGAGGCCAGCGCCACCGTGCCGCGCACCGATCCGTCCATGGGCTGCATCACCTCATGGGTGCGCCCGCTGGTTCC
>JBGTLX010000075.1:0-5220 GCA_041743855.1 Rhizobiaceae bacterium
CGTAGACTGGGCCCCGTTCTTCATCGTCGAGGACGACAGCGGCGGCGAACGCATCTACACCTCGTTCTTCCGTTTCCTCAAAGAGGTCCTGGGCCAGGACCCGCGGCAGGAAGAGGAGACCACTGAGATGATGCGGCAAAATCCGGACTTGGATTTTCTATAGCAGCTCTACACGCCCGGTCCATGCCGCATATCTGATCCAGCCGGGTAGGCGGTAGCTGGATCAAATGATATATTTATACTCGCTTTACCATACAACTTTCCGTAAATGCTCTGTCTCTAGCAGATCGTGAACTGACTTTGGCAGTTCAGACTGCATTCGGCCCTGCGGGTTGGCGAGGTGGGTGTCTCCACCCGGCCAGAGCACCAGGGTCCCGTCGGCACAGTCGCTGCGACTCTTCAGCGCTTCATCGGAAAACCCATCGCTGCTTGTCTCCGGAGCTCCGTGGTGGGATACTTCAGGCGCCTTGGCCCAACTATGCACCAGCCGATGCCATGGATCGCCGTCGCTTTTCCAAGCCCTCTTGTCCGGCGCGGCTGATCTTGTTTCGTTGGGCCGACGGAGGAGGTACCGTCAGTGGCCGAGCATGAAACAAATCTCCCAATCGACGATCAGAAAGCCGAGGGCGAGCGCGCGTCCAAAAACGCTGCCGAAAACCTATTCAGTCCCCGGTTCATCTTCCGTCCCGAGCCCCCACCCGACCGCGGCGCAGACGGCAGCTTCGAACTGAGACGTGTAATCGCAGGGGAATGGCGTGCCACTGGTAGGCGTGCGTGGTGTCAGCTGAAACACACATCGACGCCCCGACGTCTCGCTGACGGCTCCATTAGCTATCCCGTTGATACCAAGAACGTAAATTACCTCCGTAATTATCCGTGCCCTTTTTATCTACTTTATGTTTGGCCGAACGCAGAGATGCTCTTTCGGTGGCACCGTGATGTGCTTGAGGAACTGGATCGCAAGCGACCCGGTTGGAATGAGCAGCGGGAGGTCAACATTCGGTTTAGCCGCTGCGTCAACGAAGCCCTCCTGAAGGAAATCGGCGTCGAGATCGACAGCTACCACACACAGATTGCTCGACTCGCGGAGGGTCCAAAATTCGTCCGATTCCTCCGGCCCGAGGCTGCCCGCCGGTTGCTGGAGCCAGATCCCTTGTTCGTTGGCAGGGAATACGAGCGCACGATCTTCCAACAGCGAATGGGTCGGGGACGGGTTGTCCTTGTTACCGGCGAGCCGGATGCGGGAAAAAAGGAGCTGGTTCGACAGTGCCTATGCGATCCAGCGGTGCTGAGTCACATTGATGCGACGCTTGGTGCTCCGGTGGCGCTCCTGGTCGTAGATGTCGGCAGTCGCATCGAACCACGCCTTCTCCGCGGACTAGCTTGGGGTATGGGACTGCACAAGTCATGGGACAACGAATCTGTCGAAGCGACGAAACAGATACGAGAACGTGCGACGCTTCTGGCCGAGGAGCTGCCTGCTCGGGTTCAGGGGCAACACCTCCTTGTGATTATCGAAAACGCCGACCGCTGCCTCGACGACCAGGGGGAACAATCGGACTTGGATGAGCTATTGGGATCGGAACCCCTTAGGGTTGGCTGTGCCGTCATCGTCTCTCGTTGGGGCTCGTGGTCGCACGGGAAGAAAGCCCGAATCGTACAGCCAGAGACGCGTGTTGGCCCCCTGACTCCGGCTGACGCGACCAGGCTTTTGCATGGGCTGGCCGTGGAACATTCGATTTCGAATCTCGTCGTCGATAGGGCGCGCGTTCTCCCAGAACTGCTCGTCCCGGGCGTGATCAGGCGCGCCGTTGGGTCCTTTTCGAGCCGCACAGCGAATGGTCAAGTTGCAACATGCGATGCGCTCGTGGACGAGCTTTTCGACGCACGGGAACATGTGGTCAAGGAGGTGCTAGTGGGCGTCGGCTGCGACCGGCTCCGGCTCTCGGACGGATCAAATGGGGCGCTGGGTGCGCTGATTGCAATTTCGGTCTTGGGTCGACAAGCAATCAGCATTGCAGAGATCGCCAGCGCTGGCTTGTCCACAGCCCTGCTTGCGAGACTTCGTCAGGTTGGTTGGCTTGAAGAGACTGTCAGCGGCACTTACCGCCTGACGGGTGTTGGCTGTCGATCCCTCCGTCGCGAGTTCCAGCGTTTGCTAAGCGAGATGGCACACCGAGACGATGCGCTTAGCATCGTGGTGGACGTACTGCAACGCCTTGTAGACGCAATCGCCACCCGCCCAGGCGAAGATGGCTTTGATGAGTTCTCACGAGCAACTGAGGAAGCTATTGCTTGGGCGCGTGAGAGCGGGCTTGCCGAAACGCGATTGGAAGCCGTCCTTATTCAGGCGCTCCTACCCTATGTCGTCGATGACGTCTTCTTTCCGATTCCGCCGGAGAGGGCAAAAGCCGTCCACGACGAACTTCTCTCCGTCAAGCGGCCCGTAAAGCTTGGTGACGCCGTTGCCGAACTGGCATTAGCCTTCCGAACCGGCGTCGATGCGGACTCGCTTCTTCGTCGGCTTAGCGAGGTTGTCGACCTAGCCGCACGCAAGCCGCGGATATTGGCTATTCACATCCGCGTACTTGATATGGTGGCGTACCGCAGCCAGCAACGTTACCACCGTTATCGAGAGATCTTTGGGATCCGTCGAAAGTTGTCGAGTCGTCTGCTGGCTCTGAATGACGATGAAAATGCTGATGTCGCAATTCTGAAGTGGTCGGCGAGCTGGCTACTCAATGCCACTGCCCTCGCTGTTGGAATAGGCGAGCTCGATCTGGCGCGAGAGACCTTGCATGTCGCCAGAGATGCAGTCGGTCGTCTTCCCGAACCGAGGACGGAATATGGAGCGAGCGATCGGCTGTGGCTAGCTTCTAGACTGGCTCAGATCGAGGGGCGACTTGCCATCGAACCATTGGCACGTATCGGGAAACTGCGAGAGGCCGTAGATTTTTCCTTTGCGGCCATCGCTAACACACCAAGCCAAGTGCGATGGGTTCGACTTGCGCTTCGAGCCGCACACAGGCTGTCGGAGGAACTTCAAACCGATGAAGAGCGAGACAAGCTTCTGGCCGACATTGACCAACGCCTCACTATTATCTTCGGCAACCATGAAGTTTGGCCGCTTTCGGTAAAGGCGCAGGCAGCTGCCTTGGCCCGCGACACTGCTGCACGTAGCTTCGATCCTACCCGTCGGCTTCAGCAAGTATGGCGGTTTCTCGACCGATTCAAACCCGCCATTGGCGAAGCCAAGTCGCTCGCGCAGCTTGGAGATGCACGACCTTTGCTGGTTCTAGCTCGATCGTACGCCTTTAGCGCGACTTGCAATGACGAGCTAGGCGATGGGAGGGCAGCTTCTGAATGTCAACGCGAAGCTCTTCGGCTGGCGCGTGAAGGGTTGGAGGCGGCGCCATCAGCGGCCGGCTGGGATCTCTACCTCCGCCTTCTCGATCAGACTGAGTCTGTAAGATCCGAGGCCGCTTGGCATACGGATCCGCTGGGCGGACCGCGGTCCATGATCGGATCAAACCTTCGCGAGAGCCTCAATGCAGCCAGAGAATGGCTGAAGAATATCTCCTTGTGGGGTCGCGAAGAGGGACAACTGGCTCTATGGTGTCTGCAACGCGAGTGGCAGAGCCAAGGTAGCCTGGAACGCTGGGCTGCCACGACACTAAACCGCAATGAATTCTGGGATGAACTGAAGGTCTTCGAAAAACGGCAACTCCTCAAACGAAGGCACCGCGAGAGACAGGTTGCGTTGGATGCAGTCGAGCGCCGAGGCGGTCCATTTCTGGAACTGTACGTAGTACGCATGCGAAATGAGGCTCAGTTGCAAAGACTACTGGCTATCTACAGTAACCATATCTCAGACATCGAGCCCGTTCTCCGACACATCGAAGTAGCTAAGCGATTGTGGCCGGATAGCCATGGTCTCTTAAAGGAGGAGGGCAGATTCCACCGCTACGTTTGGAACTACCCCTCTGCGATCTTTGCGTTTCGACGTTTAATTGCGACGGCACCGAAGGCATCCGAGCGCCGTGAAGCAACAGCGGACTTAGTGGAGGTTCTCCTAACGGCAGCTGCGCACTGTGAGCAGATTCGATATGGCGACGGAAGCATCGCTGATCGCGCGAGCCTTGTTTCTGAAGCACGGACACTGCTCGTCGAGCTTCGGTGCTTCAGGCACATCTCCCGCGAAGTAGCCATGTTAAGCGATCGCGCTAACCTCGAAGCTGGCGTCACTCTGGACTGGGATGCGATCGACGATGCCTTCAGCGCTGTAGTCGGGGATATTGATGCCTACACCAATACTCTTGTCAATAATCTAGATGATCTGCGAGCCAGCCGTCCAGACCTTCCTGAGCGCCTTGCTGAGTTGGTCGTGGCCCACTTTACAAGTGCCGAGGTGTTGCGTGACCTTGGTTGGGTCTATTTACGACGAGTGGAGCTCGGAGTAAGCGCAGATTTCACTTTGGACTGCCAGAAGGCCTACGCGGCCTTTCAGGCGTGTCGGATTCTCGAGATGGCTTGGTCGGGTAGCCGCAAAGAAAGCGCAACGACGAGTTACCAACGTGGCAGGGCAATCCTCACAGCAGTAAAAGCAACGGGTGAAATGATGCCGTTTAAAGCACACTTGGAGGGCAAGCGAAATCTTCTGCATCTCGCGGAAACGCTGTTCAATAGAGCGGTCAGTTTGACAGTTGGGCTCTTTTACTTAGAGGCGAAAAGGCGACATTCGGAGGCGACGCGCCTTCAGCAATCTTGGAACAATCGAGCATGATTTGAGAACCGAGCACGTGCAAGGTGTGGAAAAAGCGGCCCAACTCACGCTGCAGAGGGATGCCGCAGAAAGACGCGGGGGACCGCAGCTTAATGCCTTATACCACGCATGATCACAAATCGCGCTTTTGATCCCCTCACCCTCTCCACTCCCGGAGGGAGGGGATCTTAGGATACGATTTATGACCGTGACCAGTATAGGTGCCCGTTATTCGTCGTGAGCGCACAATCACCGAAATCATGAGTCCGACTGTATTTCGTGAGGGGGAATTTCGGTTCTACTTCTTCTCCCGTGAAGAGCCGAGGTGCCACGTCCACGTCTTCTGTCCGGACGGCGAGGCGAAGTTCTGGCTTGATCCGAAGATCGAACTGGCACAGAATTACGGCATGAACGATCGGCAGTTACGAGCCGCACAGAGATTGATCGAGGGGCATCAA